>NZ_LZLL01000033.1:0-1990 GCF_001669335.1 Mycobacterium sp. 1245852.3
GCCGGCGGGCCCGGCGCCGGTCGTTCCGGCCACCGCCACGTGCGGCCCGACGCGCACCGCGCGCGAGTAGCCGACCGCCGACTCGAAGTCGGAGCCGGACGAGACCATTGTGCGGTTGGTAGGCATGCGCCTCACGGTACGACGGCAGAGCCGCCACCGCAGCCGAATTTCTCGGCGGCGGCGCGCGTTTGACTTACCGGATCACACCGACGTCGAGATGGCTTGCGCGCCAATCGTTTCGGTGCGAACGGCTAGTCGAGGTAGTCGCGCAGCACCTGGGAGCGGCTGGGGTGGCGCAGCTTCGACATCGTCTTGGACTCGATCTGGCGGATGCGCTCACGGGTCACGCCGTAAACCTGCCCGATCTCGTCCAGCGTGCGCGGCTGGCCGTCGGTGAGGCCGAACCGCAGGCGTACTACGCCCGCTTCGCGCTCCGAGAGCGTCTCCAGCACCGACTGCAGCTGGTCCTGCAGCAGCGTGAACGACACCGCGTCCACGGCCACCACGGCCTCGCTGTCCTCGATGAAATCACCCAGCTGGCTGTCGCCCTCGTCGCCGATGGTCTGGTCCAGCGAGATCGGCTCGCGGGCGTATTGCTGGATTTCCAGCACCTTTTCGGGCGTGATGTCCATTTCCTTGGCCAGCTCCTCGGGCGTGGGCTCGCGGCCCAGGTCCTGCAGCAGCTCCCGCTGGATACGGCCCAGCTTGTTGATGACCTCGACCATGTGCACCGGGATACGGATGGTGCGGGCCTGGTCGGCCATGGCGCGGGTGATGGCCTGCCGGATCCACCACGTCGCGTACGTGGAGAACTTGTAACCCTTGGTGTAGTCGAACTTCTCGACCGCGCGGATCAGACCCAGGTTGCCCTCCTGGATGAGATCCAGGAACGCCATGCCGCGACCCGTGTAGCGCTTGGCCAGCGAGACGACCAGTCGCAGGTTGGCTTCCAGCAGATGGTTCTTCGCGCGATCACCGTCGCGGCAGATCCACATCATGTCGCGACGCTGGGCGGCGGGCAGTTTGTCGCCGCGCTCGGCAAGTTCGGTCATCAGCTGCGTGGCGTACAGCCCCGCCTCGATCCGCTTGGCCAGCTCAACCTCTTCCTCGGCGTTGAGCAGCGCGACCTTGCCGATCTGCTTGAGGTAGGCGCGAACCGAGTCGGCCGAGGCCGTCAGCTCGGCGTCCTTGCGGGCCTGCCGCAGCGCCTCGGACTCGTCTTCGTCCCACACGAAATCGCCGGAGGCCTTGTCCTTTTCGGACGGCTCGGCGATCTCCTCGTCCTCCTCGGCCGCGGCGTCGGCGGCCTTGGCGGGCTTGGCTGCGGCCTCTTCCTCGGGCTCGTCCTCGCCTTCGGCCTCGTCGGCCTCGACCTCCTCGGCGTCCTCGCCGTCGGACGCTACGTCCTCCTCGAGGTCGTCGAGGGACAGGTCGGTGTCGATGTCGAGGTCCTCGCCGGGCTCACCCTCGAGGTCGGGCTCGTTGTCCAGATCCTCGACGGCACCGTCGGAATCGAGGGCGTCGGGATCCGCCGGGCCGGCCTTGGCCGCCTTGGTTCCGCGCGCGGTCGGCGTCTTGGCGCCGCCCTTGGCCGCAGCGCGCGTCTTCTTGGGATCGTCGGCCTCGGTGGACGGCGATGCCGCCTTGGCGGCCCGCTTCGCGGGCGCCGAGCCGTTGGCAGACTTGGCCGCCGGTCGCTTGGCGGGGGACGACGGAGACTTCGTGGCGGTGCGTTTCACCGGCCCATCCGTTGCCGGGCTTGCTTTCGTCGCTGCCACTTACACCCCTTCGTTTGGGCTCACTCTCGGTGGGTAGTGGGCATGGTTAACCGAAAGTGTCTGCTATGTCGATGTCGGCGTTGGTATCAGCGTGAGTAGTCGCACGCTGTCGGTTGGGCATTCGCCGAGCACCATTGTAACGACAGTGCGGGGTCCTACGGCTCTGCCGGGCGAAATCAGTGCGTCACGTCCGAGGTGGCGGCCATCGCCGC
>NZ_LZLL01000034.1:0-1029 GCF_001669335.1 Mycobacterium sp. 1245852.3
CCGATCATCGAGTCGAACCCGAGGTCGCCGAACGCGCGGTCGTGGTCGATGGCGTGGCCGCCGGGATGCCCCGAGACGGCCGCCGCGTGCTCGCAGACCAATTCGACCAGCACACGGTGCTGATCGTCGGGGGCCAGTCCGTGCAACCGCTGCGCCAGGTCGGGTGCTCGAGCCGCCGTGGCGGGCGGCGCCGCCCCGGCTCCGCCGGATCCCAGCCAAAAACGTTGCCGTGCAAAGCCGTACGTGGGCAAGTCGATCCGCCGGGCGTTGCGTCCGGCGAACACGACGGCCCAGTTCGGGTCGAGGCCGCGGGTGAACAGCCGGGCGGCCGCGAACACCAGCGATTCCGTTTCGGGGTGGTCCTTGGCCATGGTGGGCACCGATACGGCCTGCGGCGTGCTCAGCGATTGGTCGACCGCCGCCGTCAGCGCCGCGCCCGGGCCCAGCTCCACGAAGGTCCCGGCGCCGGCGGCCTCGGCGGCGCGCACCCCCTCGAAGAAGCGCACCGGCTGGCCGATGTGCGCCGCCCAGTACTGCGGCGAGCCGTAGCCGCCGCCCGCGAACTGGCCGGTCAGGTTGGACACAAGCCCGATTCGCGGCTGCCTGGCCTCGATGTCGGCCACCGCCGCGGCAAACTGCGCCACCATGGGCTGCATCAGCGACGAGTGAAACGCGTGCGACACCGCCAGCCGATGCACGCGCCGACCCATCCGGGCCAGCCGGTCCGCCAGCGCTTCGACGGGGGCCTCGGCGCCGGACAGCACCACCGCGTTGGGGCCGTTGACCGCCGCGAGGCTCACCCCGTCGGTCAGCAGCCCGGCGACCTCGGCTTCGCCGGCCTCGACCGCCACCATCACCCCGCCGGCCGGCAGTTGCGCCATCAACCGGCCTCGCGCCGCCACCATGCGCGACGCGTCCGCGAGCGACAGCACCCCGGCCACGCACGCCGCGGCGATCTCACCCACCGAGTGCCCCATCACCACATCCGGTGTCACACCGAAGGATTCCCACAAGGCCGCCAGCGCGAGG
>NZ_LZLL01000035.1:0-14965 GCF_001669335.1 Mycobacterium sp. 1245852.3
GGACATGCCCATCGCCGCCCTGGCGGCCATGCGCCGCGACCAGCAACTGCCAGTCGGCTTGCGCGGCGTCGTCGCCGACGTGCACAGCGCGGGCGCGGTGGTCGACTTCTCCGTCCGATACCCGACGGGTCGCTTGGTGGATGCCCCCCTGCCGACGTGGACGCATCGCCGGTTGATGCTGAGCCGCGAGGCCAATGAGCACGCACGCGGCGCCCCGGTCCAGGCCGTACACCCCCTGCTCGGTGCGCACGTGCACCTACGGGAGGAACCCGAGCGCCACGTCTGGCAGGGGGAGGTGGGCACCGACGCCCACCCGTGGCTGAGCGATCACCAAATCCATGGTGTCGCAGCGTTTCCCGGCGCGGGCTATTGCGAGATGGCGCTCGCGGCCGCTCGCGCGGCGCTCGGCGAACGCGCCGAGGTCCGCGACGTCAAGTTCGAACAGACACTGCTGCTGGCCGGCCAGACGCCGGCCTCCTCGGCCGCCACACTGGCCGCCCCAGGTGTTCTCGACTTCACCGTGGACACCCACGAGGACGGTGAACGCACCCGCCGGGCCAGCGCGGTGCTGCGCGCCCTACCCGGCGACGACGCGGATTCACTCGGGCCTGCGCAGCCGCCCGCGCACGACCTGGCAACGCTGATCGCCGCCCACCCATCCCGCCTGGACGGCGCGGAACTGCGAAAGGCGTTCGACGCCGTGGGAATTCAATACGGGCCGGCGTTTTCGGGGCTGGCCGCGGTGCTGGTCGCCGACGGGGGCATCACCACGATGCTGGCCGAAGTCGCGCTGCCGGGCGCGATCCGCTCGCAGCAGCCGGCCTACGCCGCACACCCGGCGTTGCTCGACGCGTGCTTCCAGGCGGTCGTCGTATCGCCCGAGGTGCAACAGGCCGGCGCCGGCGGTCTGCTGTTGCCGGTCGGGGTGCGCAGACTGCGCAACTATCACTCGACGCGCAACGCGCAGTACTGCCTGGCCCGGGTCACGTCCTCGCGCCCGGGCGAGTGCGAGGCCGACCTCGACGTGTTGGACCAGTCCGGAACGGTGCTGTTGAGCGTCGAGGGGCTGCGGCTGGTCGGCGGCGCCTCCGAACACGAACACGCCCGGCGACTGCTCAACGAGCGGCTGTTGACCATCGACTGGGAACCCAAGGAACTGCCCGACGCGACGCAGATCGAACCGGGCCGCTGGGTGCTGCTCGGCGCGTCAGACGGGCCCGACCCGTTCGCGACGCGGCTGGCAGAAGTCTTGAATACCGATGGCGGGCAATGCGTCTCGGTGTGTGATCCCGTCGGGTCCGCGGACACCACACGGCTGCGGGCGCTGTTGTCCGGCGGCGGGCAGCCCGCCTCCAACGGCCACGGGCCGCTGAAGGGGCTCACCGGCGTCGTCGTGGTGGCATCGGATGGCGCCGCGGGCGATCCGCAGGCGGGGCGGCGCGGCCGGGACTACGTGTCGCACCTCGCGGCCGTCGCCCGTGAGCTCTCGGAGCTGCCCGGGGAGTCGCCGCGGCTGTATCTGGTGACCCGAAACGCGGCCACCGTGACCGCCGGTGATGTGGCGAACCTGGAGCAGGCCGGGCTGCGCGGGCTGATGCGGGTGATCGACTCCGAGCACCCGCATCTGAGCGCCACCCAGATCGATGTGGACGACGCGACCGACCCCGAACGGGTTGCGCTGCAGCTGAACAGCGGCTCGGCGGAAGACGAGACCGCCTGGCGTGGCGGCCAGTGGTACGCCGCGCGGCTGCGGCCCGGCCCACTTCGCCCGGCCGAGCGGCGCACCACCGTCGTCGATCACGAGCGGGACGGCATGCGCCTGCAGATCCGCACTCCCGGTGACCTCGAATCGCTGGAGTTCACCGCGTTCGACCGGGTGCCGCCCGGGCCGGGGGAGATCGAGGTGGCGGTGACCTCGTCGACCGTCAACTTCGCGGATGTCCTTGTCGCCTTTGGGCGCTATCCCACGCTCGAGGGCTACCAGCAGCGGTTGGGCGGTGACTTCGCCGGCGTGGTGACCGCCGTCGGACCGAACGTCACCGAGCATCAGGTCGGCGACCGTGTCGGCGGCATGTCGCGCAACGGGTGCTGGGGCACCTTCGTCATCGCCGACGCCCGGCACGCGGTCACACTGCCGCCCGAGGTGCCGCTCGAAGACGCCGCCGCGGTGCCCACCGCGGCCGCGACCGCATGGTACGGCCTGCACGACTTGGCCCGCATCTCGCCGACCGACAAGGTGCTCATCCACTCCGGCACCGGCGGCGTCGGCCAGGCGGCCATCGCGATCGCCCGGGCCGTGGGCTGTCAGATCTTCGCGACCGCGGGCAGCCCGCAGCGTCGGAAACTGTTGCGGGACATGGGTATCGAATACGTCTACGACTCACGCAGCACGGAATTCGCCGACCGGATCCGCACGGACACGCAGGGATACGGCGTCGACGTGGTGCTCAACTCGCTGCCCGGCGCCGCGCAACGCGCGGGAATCGAACTGCTGGCCGTGGGTGGGCGCTTCATCGAGCTCGGCAAGCGTGACATCTACGGCGATACCCACTTGGGGCTGTTCCCGTTTCGTCGCAATCTGTCGTTGTTCGCGGTCGACCTCGCGCTGCTGACTTTCAGTCACCCGCAGACGGTTCGGCGTTTGTTGAGCACCGTGTACCAGCGCACCGCCGCCGGCGAACTGCCGATGCCGAGCACCACGCATTATCCGATTCGCGACGCCGCCGCCGCGGTGCGCCTGGTCGCCGCCGCCGGGCACACCGGCAAGGTGGTGCTGGACGTGTCGCGGGCGGGAAGCAGTGTGGCCGTCGTGCCGCCGGACACGGTGCGGCCGTTCCGGTCCGACGGCGCCTACATCATCACCGGCGGCATCGGCGGGCTGGGCTTGTTCCTGGCCGGCCAGATGGCCGCGCGCGCCGCGGGTTGCGGGCGAATCGTGCTGAACTCGCGTTCGCAACCCGACGAGCGGGCGCGCGAAGCGATCGAGCGTCTGCGCGCCGCGGGGGCCGACATCGCGGTGGAGTGCGGTGACGTCGCCGAGCTGGAGACGGCCGAGCGGCTGGTGGCGTGTGCCACGGCCACCGGACTGCCGGTTCGGGGGGTGCTGCACGCGGCGGCGGTGGTCGAGGACGCCACTTTGGCGAATGTCACCGACGAGCTCATCGATCGGTGTTGGGCGCCAAAGGCTTACGGCGCGTGGAACCTCCATCAAGCCCTGCGGGAGGAAGACACCGGGCGGGCACTGGACTGGTTCTGCGCGTTTTCGTCGGCCGCCGCGCTGGTGGGCTCGCCGGGGCAGGGCGCCTACGCCGCGGCCAACAGCTGGCTGGACGCATTCGCCTACTGGCGCCGGGCCCGCGGTCTGCCGGCCACCTCGATCGCGTGGGGGGCGTGGTCGGAGGTGGGCCGCGCGACGGCGCTGGCCCGGGACGCCGGCATCGCGATCGCACCGGCCGAGGGGTTCCGCGCCTTCGAAACGCTGCTGCGTCACGACCGCCCGTACTCGGGCTACGCGCCGATCATGGGGACGCCCTGGCTGGCCTCCTTCGCCCAACGCAGCCGCTTCGCCGAGGCGTTCGGCTCGTCGGCCCACGGCAAACCGGACGCCGGCAAGTTTCTCGCGGAGTTGCGGGCGCTGCCGCGCGAGGAGTGGCCGTCGGCCATTCGGCGGTTGGTGTCCGGCCAGATCAGCCTGCTGTTGCGGCGCACCATCGATCCGGACCGGCCGCTATCCGACTACGGTCTGGACTCGCTGGGCAACTTGGAGCTGCGGACCCGCATCGAAACCGAAACGGGTGTGCGCATCAGCCCGACGAAGATCACCACCGTCCGCGATCTGGCCGAGCACTTGTGCGACGAGCTGGCCGATCTGGAAGCCGCGCCCTCAGCGCCCTGAGCCGCCCACGCGTCGCGGGCGAGGCGGGTAACTAAAATTCCGCCGGTCTTTACCCTTCCGCCGCGCCCCATCGGGCCGCCGCGATCGTCGGCCGGGCCGGTCGAACGGGCGCGATGCGGTGGTGCTTGCCGGATCGCCGCAGCACAGCGACAAACTCTCCTAAGTTGACCATCTTTACTTGTGGACTGGTTCTGATCCGGATTGATTGATAAACAATATGGTGACGGTGTGTGGCCAGGATCGATGCGGCGGGCGAGAATCCGTGCGCACGCGTCCATGCGCGGGGCGAAACGTTGTGAACAGGAGCTGGGAATGGCCAACAACATCACGTGGCACGAGCATCAGATAAGCCGCGCCGAGCGCGAGAGCCTCAATGGGCACAAAGGCTGCGTCATCTGGTTCACCGGGCTCAGCGGCAGCGGCAAGAGCACCGTGGCCAACGTCGTCGAGCAGAAGCTCTACGAGCGGGGCATCCGCAGCTTCCTGCTGGACGGCGACAACGTCCGCTACGGGCTCAACGCCGGACCGGAACTGCTCGAAGAGCGGCACGGAACGGAGTTCGCGAAGCGGTTCGGCCTCGGTTTTTCCGCCCAGGACCGCGAGGAGAACATCCGCCGCATCGGCGCGGTTGCGAAGCTGTTCTGCGAGTCCGGCGTGATCGCGTTGACGGCCTTCATCAGCCCCTACGTGCGCGATCGCGACGCCATCCGGGCCACCCTGAACGACGGCGATTTCCAGGAGATCTTCATCGACACCCCGATCGAGATTTGCGAGCAGCGCGATCCCAAAGGCCTCTACAAGAAAGCCCGGGCCGGCGAGATCAAGGGGTTCACCGGGATCGACGACCCCTACGAGGCCCCGGCGCAACCCGAGCTGCGCCTCGAAGGCGGCAACAAGGACGCGGACACGCTGGCCGACGAAGTGATCGCCCATCTCGAGCGGGTAGGCGTCATCTCGGGAGCGGTCCGGAACGCTTAGCGGACGGGTTCGGCGACGACGGCGCCGGGAGCCGTCCACCGCACGGACGACCGCTGATTACGCGAAACGAGGTCACTTATATGAGCTACCAAGGTCATAACGGCAAGCCGATCGTGGAACGAGTGTCCACCGAGAATGCGGCGAGCCGGATCGACGGGTTGCCGCGCATCCCGATCTCGAAGGCCACCGCGCACGAGGTGATCAGCCTGTCCTACGGCTTCTTCACCCCGCTCACGGGGTTCATGGGCCGGCGCGAAGTGGACGGCACGCTGGACGACTTCCAGCTGCCCGACGGCACGCTGTGGAGCATCCCGATCGTGTTCGATCTGTCCGCAGAAGACGTCGAGAAGTTCGGGGTGAAGGAGGGCGAAAGCGTCGTCCTCGAATATCTCGACGCCCCGATGGCGCTGTTCGAGGTCTCCGAGATCTACCAGTACGACTTGCAGCGGATGGCCGAAAAGACTTATGGCACTACCGATTCCCGGCATCCGGGCGTGAAGAAGACATTGGCCTATGCGGATCGTTTCATCGGCGGCGACATCACGCTCATCAACGAGCCGGTGTTCAACGAGCCCTTCAAGAGCTTCTGGCTCACGCCGCGGCAGCACAAGGACGCGCTGGCGAAAAAGGACTGGAAGCGCGCCGTCGCCCATCAGACCCGAAACGTTCCGCACACCGGCCACGAGGCGTTGATGAAGCAGGCGTGGCTGGCGGCCAATGAGGACCAGCCCGTCGACAGCCTGAACACGGGCGTGCTGGTCAACGCCATCATCGGCCAGAAGCGGGTCGGGGATTACATCGACGAGGCGATCCTGTTGGCGCAGAACGAGTTGCGGACCAGCGGATATTTCCGCGAGGAGGTCCACCTGGTGTCGTTCACGCTGTGGGACATGCGCTACGCGGGGCCGCGGGAGGCCATCTTTCACGCGATCCTGCGGACGAACCTGGGCTGCACGCATCACATGTTCGGGCGCGATCATGCGGGCGTGGGCGATTTTTACCACCCCTACGATTCCCAGAACATCCTCAAGCAATATCGCAGCGAGCTGGGGATCAAACCGGTGTTCCTGCGGGAGAACTGGTACTGCCCGGTGTGCCAGGAGGTCACCAATTCGGCCCTGTGCGGTCATGACGATCAGTCACAAAGCTTCAGCGGCAGCCTGATTCGAAGCATCCTGACCGACGAGGTCAAGCCGACCCAGAAGGTGATGCGGCACGAGGTGTTCGAAATCGTGATGGACAGCGCCGCCAAGTATGGCCAGGGTTCGCCGTTCGTCACCGAGGAGTACCTCAAGGACAGACTGCCGGTCTTCACGCTGAACCAATTGGAGAACTCATGAGCACCGCCGAGAAGAAGATCAAGGTCAACGTCTGGATCAACGAGGAACGGTTGGAAGCCCTGGCGAATGCCGGAATGGCGGACCGGGCCATCGAGGCGTTCGCCGGCATGAAGCTGCTCGAGATCTACACCACCGAAGAGCAGAAAGATGCTCTCCTGCAGCGCTTTCCGGGGGCCAAATACGACTCGGCCACCACTCGCTCGATCGAGCTGCTGCCGAAGCAGGTCAAGGACAGGCTGCTCGAGCTGTCCATCAAGTTGCACTCCAACGGCCCCGATGTGGTGGGTCACTTCCTCGAGGAAACCCAGACGGCCAACAGCCAGTAGGGCTAAGCGTCCAACCGGGCGAACCGTTGGCGACGGTACTGCTCGACACATGCCGCGCGCCGGATCTTGCCGCTCGTGGTGGTGGGAATCGATCCCGGTTCCACCAGCACCAGATCGGCGACGTTGAGTCCATGTGACTTCGATATCGCCGCGGTGACATGGTTCTTGACGACGTCGAGCCGGTGGCGCGCGTCCTCGTCGGATTCGCCGCGCTTGCTGAATTCGATGATGGTGACCAGCTTTTCGGTCTCGTCGACCGGGACCGCGATCGCCGCGACCCGGCCGCCGGTGATCCGTTGCACCGTCGACTCGATGTCCTCGGGGTAGTGGTTGCGGCCGTAGACGATCAGCAGGTCTTTCATCCGGCCCACGATGAACAGTTCGTCGTCGCAGACGAAGCCGAGGTCGCCGGTGCGCAGCCACGGGCCCTCGGGGATGCCGGGCGGCGGGTCGGCCAGGACGCCGGCGAAGGTGCGCCGGGTTTCCTGCGGCTTGCGCCAGTAGCCGTCGGCGACATTGCCGCCGTTGACCCAGATTTCGCCGACCGTTCCGGCCGCGCACCCGGTGCGGGTGTCGGGATCGACGATCCGCACCGACGGCGACGCCGGCGTGCCGTAGCTGAGCAGCGGTGTCCCGGTTTCCGCCGAGCACGGCTGCGCGCTGCCCTCCGACAGCCGCTCCGGTTCGAAGTGGACGACGCGCGGGCCGCCGGCCCTGGCCCGGCTGGCCACATAGACGGTCGCTTCGGCCAGGCCGTAGGACGGCTGCATCATTTCTTCGCGAAAGTTGTACGGGGCGAACCATTTGCAGAACCGGTCGAGCGTGGCGGGATGGATCCGCTCGGCGCCGCTGACGATGCTGATGACGTTGCCCAGGTCGACTCCGGCCAGGTCCGCCTCGGTGGTCTTGCGGACCGCGAGCTCGAAGGCGAAGTTCGGGGCGGCCGAAAAGACCGGATTGGGTTGGGACATCGCGTGAATCCAGCGCGCCGGGCGTTGCAGGAACGCGACCGGGCTCGTCACGTCGCCCAGGTAGCCGCCCAGGATGGGTGCGATGACGCCCTGCATCAAGCCCATGTCGTGGTAGAACGGCAGCCAGGACACGCACACGGTGTCGCGCGGGGCCACGCCGTTGAAGTCGGGGAAGTACGCGGCCATCAGTTGCGCGAAATTCGCCGCAAGATTGCGGTGCGACACCATCACCCCGGCCGGAACACGCGTGGAGCCCGACGTGTATTGCAGGTATGCGATGTGCGGGTCGCCGCTGATCCGGATGCCCGTCGACGGCGACAAGTCCGAACCCAGCGCATCGACGGCGATGACCGTCGGGGCGGGGTCGGCGGTGGCCGAGTCCGTGCGGTGCACACACTCGTCGACGGCCGCGGCGGCCGCGGCCGTGGTGAGGACGACGGTGGGCGTGGTGTCGGCCAGGACGGTGGCGACGCGCTCGTCGTGTGAGCCCGGCTGCGGCACCGAGAGCGGGACCGCGATGAGCCCGGCCTGTATCGCGCCCAGGAACGCGACGATGTAGGACAGGCCCTGGGGGGCCACGATGACGGCGCGGTCCCCGGTGCCGGCGTGCCGCCTCACCTCGTGCGCCACGGCCAGGGTCCGCCGATACAGCTGTGCCCACGTCAGGGTC
Organism: Mycobacterium sp. 1245852.3; assembly: GCF_001669335.1. NCBI lineage: Bacteria > Bacillati > Actinomycetota > Actinomycetes > Mycobacteriales > Mycobacteriaceae > Mycobacterium > Mycobacterium sp. 1245852.3. Next base: position 8,181 of record NZ_LZLL01000035.1, read on the forward strand.
TCGGTGACGCCCGCCCAGTCCTGCTCGTAATCGGTGTATCGGAACGCCAAGTCGTCGGGTTGCAGGCCGGCGCGCTCCCGTAGCAGGCCGACAACAGACGAACTTTGCATGCGGGCTAGGTTACCGCCTCGGGCTTTTCGCGCCGGCCGATCGCACGGGGCGGTGCTGTCGGTCCGGGCCGCAGCGCTCGGTGCGAGCCAAAAGGCCGATGTTACTTAGGATTTCGATGCTGTCGGATCGGGGCCCCAGGTACCCGGCAGCAACGGCATGCGCGGCCTGTCGTCGAGCTCGTCGACGGCCACTGCGCTCACTCCGGCCGGTCCGGTGGCGGCCCTGGTGGTGATGGTTCCGGCGAACCCCATCGCAGGCGCGGGCCGGTCGGAGGCCGTCGACGGCTCGGGCTCGAGATCCAGGTATTCGTACCCGCGGCCGAGTTCGGTGACCTTGACCCGGTGCCGGCGCGTCTTCGTCGCCTCGTCCTGTGGCAGCGCCACCGCCTCTTCTCCGGCCGCGTCGGCCGCCGCCGCCCGGCGCGCCCGGGCGCTGGTGCTCGCGGCCCTGCGGGCATCCGCGGTCAGGCCACCGACCAGGTAGCCGAGGCTTTGCATCGCCGCCACCGGCGGGCCCGCCGGTGTGGGCGGCGGTGCACCGGGCGCGGCCGGCGCGGGTGCCGCGGCCGGCGCGGAGGCCGGGGCGGGCGCGGGAGCCGGCGCCGGGGCCGGCGTGGGAGGCGGGGTGGGTGCCGGCGCCACCGGGACGAGCGCCGGGGCCGGGACGAGCGGCACGACCGGGATGGCGTGCAGCCCGGCCAGACCCGTCAGGCCCGCCAAGCCCCCCACCAAGGTGGGGACGACCACCGGAACCACCGCGACGGTCAGCAGCGGCACGATGAGCGGGATCAGCACGATCATCTGCTCGAGCAGCGTCTTGATCAACGCGATGGTGTCCGTGATGACCGTGCCGATCACCTCGATGGTGGTGAACAGCAGGGTCCACGCGATCGTGGCCGGGTTACCCGAGGCGAACGCCGCCGCAAGGTCGGCCGCGACGAAGCTGAACATCTGCGCCAGATAGCCGAAGTACGAACCCAAATCCATCGGATAGCCGAGCGCGAACGCGATGTTGAACGGGTTCAGGAAACTCAGCGGATTGCCCAGCGACGGCAGCCACGGGTCGAACCCGGAAAACAGAGACTGCAGGAACGGGTTGTTCATCAGCTGGTCGATCAACGGCTGGATGTAGGTGTTGTAGAAGTCGACAAACCCGCTCTGCTGCAACCAGTCCAGCCACTGGTTCTGCGTGTCCGGGGGATACGACGACTGCTCCGCGGTGGCCGCCAGCGCGGTGGCCTGCATGACCTGTGGCGCCGGTTCGGCTTGCGGCGCGGCGGCCACCGCGGCCGTCGCAACAGCCTGGTAGGTGCTCATCACGGTGGCGGCCTGGACCCACATCCGCGCGTAGTCGGATTCGTTCACCGCTATCGGGATGGTATTGATGCCAAAGAAATTGGTCGCTGTCAACACCGCGTGGGTGGCGTGGTTGGCGGCCAACTCGGGCGGCGTCGGCATGGCTGCCAGCGCCGCGGTGTAGGCGGCGGCCGCAATGTCGAGTTGGGCGGCCACGGCCGCACTGTCCGCGCTGGACTGCACCAACCACCCCAGATACGGCGCGTGCGCGGCCACGTATGCCACGGCGCTCGGGCCGTCCCAGCTGCCGGCTTGCGCGGCGCCCAGCACCGCGGCCAGCTCGTCCGCCGACTCCGCATATGCCTGGCTCAGCGACGTCCAGGCCGCCGCGGCGGCCAGCAACGGGCCGGGTCCCGGGCCGCTGCACAGCAGCGCCGAATGCACTTCGGGAGGGGAGGCCATCCAGATCGGGGCGGTCATCGGCCGCCTCCCTCGGCCGCGCCGAAACCTCTTGGCGGGGCGACGAAGTGGATCGAGCAGGGGGGCTCGGCTCCCGGGGCAACAGAACGGATGCGGCTAGGCGTCGAAGTGGTGGCAGCAGCAACGGCCACCCATGCCGGAACAGACATGGAGATTGGCAGCTCTCTCGGGGTGCACCGCCCCGGGTCGCAGGACGCAATGACGCAAGTGTCCTGGCTCTCGGATCGCTGCTCGCCTCGCCTTCCGACTTCTCAGCCGTGGCCGTTGAGGGTCGCTCCCCGATGACAGTGGCGGGACCGCGCCGGATTCGCACCGGCTTCCTACATCGTCATCACCTTACGGGTGGCATTGTTGCATCCGCGTCGTCCAAAAGCGAGCTAATCGCGCGAGAGCTCCCCGGCGATGACCGCTCAACGCGCGTTCAGGACGTGCAGCCCCAGCGAAAACAGCAGCCGCACCTCGGGATCGGCCAGCGACGTCGACAACGATTTTTCGATCCGGCGCACCCGGTAGCGAACCGTGTTCGGATGCACCCGCAACGCCTGCGCGGCCGCGGCGATGTCACCGAAAGCATCCAGGTAGGTCCGCAACGTCTCGGCCAGCACCGGCTCGTCGTCGCGCAACGCCACGATCCGCGGATCGATCAGGCGCTCGTCGCCGCCGATCAGCGTGACGATCTCGTCGAGCAAGACGGTGGTGCGGGCCTCGGCCAGCGACGTCACCTGACCGAACGAAATCGGATGCCGCTCAGCGCTGTCCAGCACGCGGTCCACCTCGATGCGGGCCGCGCCCACCCCGGCAAGGCCGGCGACCGGTGCGGCGATGGCCGCCCGCAGTTGCACCCCGAGTTCGGTGCGCATGGCGGCGATGGTGCCGCGGACCCACGAGGCGACCGAGCGGTTCTGCGTCTGGGGCAGGAGCACATATGTGCGCGCGCCGTTCGAGGCGACCTGAGCGTCGCGCCGAAAAGCGCTGGCGCTCAGCGCAATGACGTCGGCGATCCGCGCCTGACGGGGCGAGCCGTCCGCCGCGTCCCAGCCGATCAGGGCCGCGTCGCCGTCGGCGGCGAGGCCCAGTTCGCGGGCGATCGCAGCCACGTCAACGTGGCCAAGGGTTTCCGCGTCGGCCAGGCCAAGCAGTTGCTGCACCCGCCGCGCGTGGGTGGAGGGCCGGGCCGCCAGCCGCGACATGATGCGGGCGGCCAGCACGGCGGCGCCGCGCAACATCTCCTCGGCGTCGTCGGCCAGCGGTTGCGAGCCCTGCTGCACCCAGATGGTTCCGGCGAACACCGGCGGTCGCCGCGCATCGGGCGCGGGCTGGTGGATCCCGACGGCCAGCCGGGGACGCAGCCCCAACTCGGGCCGCTCGGCGACGCGGACCACCTCACCGCCGGACCGCAACGCATCGAAGATGCCCCATTGGCCGATCCACTCGAGATGCTCGGGCGGACCGGCCCTGCCCAGGATGGACAGGCGGCGCAGCTCGTCGGCCTCGTTGTTGGACGCCGAATACGCCAAGACGTGTGACTGAGCGTTTTCGATGCTCACCATGCCGTGGATGCGGTCGGCGAGCGACTGCGCCAACCCGAACAGATCGGTGCCCGAGTCGTCCATGGCGTCGGCGCGGTCCCCGTGATGCTCGAGCACATGGTTGACCAGCTGATAGAGCCGCTCCCAGCGGGCCCGCGGGTCGACCGCCACCACCGCAGAGCCGGCCGCAACGGCCTTGGCCACCAAAGCATCCGGCGGTCCTTTGGCGAAGATGGCCGCCGGCACGCGGTCGCGCGCCTGCTTGTCCATCCAGCGCAGCGCCTCGTCGTCGGCGACACCCAACAGGAAGAAGACGTCGGCCGAACCCGCCGCGGCCGCCAGGCCCAGCCGCACGTCGTCGCTGTCGATCAGCGCCGCCGATGCCACCGGCAGGTCCAGGCCCCGGGGCGCGTCGACCAGGCTCACCAGGGTCGCATCCAGCGCGAGGAGCAGCTGTCCCAGACCCACACCGGCCATGTTGTCCGATTGTACTATCGATGGCGCACTGTATTGTCCGATCGGCTAAATCTTTGCGGTGTGTGCGCGAGGACCCTGGCAGCATGGACGCGATAACCCAGGTCCCGATGCCGGCCAACGAGCCGGTCCACAACTATGCGCCGCACTCCCCGGAACGCGACCGCCTTGTCGCCGAACTGGCGCTGCTGGCCGACAACCCGATCGAGCTGCCGCATGTCATCGGCGCCGCCCACCGGATGGGCGACGGTGAGCGCATCGATGTGGTTCAGCCGCACCGGCACGCCGCGCGGCTGGGCACCCTGACCAACGCGGCGCACGCCGACGCGACGGCGGCGATCGAGGCCGCGATGGCCGCGAAAAGCTCTTGGGCGACAATGCCGTTCGATGAGCGTGCGGCGGTGTTCCTGCGGGCCGCCGACCTGCTGGCCGGTCCCTGGCGGGAGAAGATCGCCGCCGCCACGATGCTCGGCCAATCCAAGTCGGTCTATCAGGCCGAGATCGATTCGCCGTGCGAGCAGATCGATTTCTGGCGCTTCAATGTGGCGTTCGCCCAACAGATCCTGGCCCAGCAGCCGATCAGCGGGCCGGGCGAGTGGAATCGCAGCGATTACCGCCCGCTGGACGGCTTCGTGTATGCGATCACGCCGTTCAACTTCACCTCGATCGCGGGCAATCTGCCGACCGCGCCGGCGCTGATGGGCAACACCGTGGTGTGGAAGCCCTCGATCACCCAGACGTTGTCGGCCTACCTCACCATGCAACTGCTCGAGGCGGCGGGGTTACCGCCCGGGGTGATCAATCTGGTGACCGGCGACGGGTTGGCCGTCTCCGATGTGGCGCTGGCCGATCCGCGGCTGGCCGGCATCCATTTCACCGGGTCGACGGCCACCTTCCAGCAGTTGTGGCAGCGGGTGGGCGCCAATATCGGTCGCTACCAGAGCTATCCGCGGCTGGTCGGCGAGACCGGTGGCAAGGACTTCGTCGTCGCCCACGCCTCGGCGCGCCCGGATGTGTTGTGCGCGGCGTTGATTCGCGGCGCGTTCGACTACCAGGGTCAGAAATGCTCGGCGGCGTCGCGGGCCTTCATCGCGCAGTCGGTGTGGCGCCGCATGGGTGACGACTTCCTGGGCAAGACCGCCGCGCTGCGCTACGGCGACGTCACCGACCTGACCAACTACGGGGGAGCGCTGATCGACCGGCGCGCCTTCATCAAGAACGTCGACGCCATCGAGCGGGCCAAGGGCGCGCCGCACGTCACCATCGCCATCGGCGGCGAATACGACGACCGCGAGGGCTATTTCGTGCGCCCCACGGTGCTGCTGTCCGACGACCCGACCGACGAGTCGTTCGCGACGGAGTACTTCGGCCCGCTGCTGTCGGTGCACGTGTACCCCGACGCCGACTACGAGCGGATCCTCGACGTCGTCGACACCGGGTCGCGGTACGCGCTGACCGGCGCGGTCATCGCCGACGACCGCGCGGCGGTGCTGACCGCCCAGCACCGATTGCGGTTCGCTGCCGGGAATTTCTACGTCAACGACAAGCCGACCGGCGCGGTCGTCGGGCGCCAACCGTTCGGGGGATCCCGCGGTTCGGGCACCAACGACAAGGCGGGATCGATGCTGAACATGTTGCGCTGGACCTCGGCGCGCACCATCAAGGAGACGTTCATCCCGGCGACCGACCACACGTATCCGCACATGGGCGCCGACTGATGGCCGGGCTGTTCGCCGCCACGCTGCGCCCGACGATCATGGCCGTGGGCCGCCGCGACGGGTTGCGCCGCGCCGCCGAGCGCTTCCCGGTCACCCGTCGCGTGGTGCGGCGCTTCGTCCCGGCGGAGACGATCGATTCCGCGCTGAACAGCGTTGCCGCGCTGCGCGGTTCGGGTCGCTTCGTCAGCGTCGACTATCTGGGTGAGGACGTCGCCGACGCGGACGGCGCCGATGCCGCCGTGCGGACCTACCTGGATCTGATCGACAGGTTGGGTGGGCTCGACACGGCCGGCAATGCGGTGCGGCCGCTGGAAGTCTCGGTCAAGCTGTCCGCGCTCGGGCAGTCGCTCGAGCGCGACGGCGAAAAGATCGCCCGGGAGAACGCGTGGTCGATCTGCGACGCCGCCCGGCGGGCCGGCGTGTGGGTGACGGTGGACGCCGAGAACCACACCACCACCGAGTCGACGCTGTCCGTGGTGCGCGACCTGCGGGCCGAATTCCCCTGGCTGGGCGTGGTTTTGCAGGCGTACCTGCGGCGCACCCTGGACGACTGCTGCCAATTCGCGGCCTCCGGCGCCCGGGTCAGGCTGTGCAAGGGCGCCTACGACGAACCCGCCGCGGTGGCCTACCGGAAACCCGCCGAGGTCACCGACTCCTATCTGGCGTGCCTGTCGGTATTGATGGGCGGCGTCGGCTACCCGATGGTGGCTACACACGACCCGCAGATCATCGGCGCGGTGCCCGCCATCGCGCGTGAAACAGGCCGTTGCAGCAGTGAATTCGAATACCAGATGCTCTATGGCATTCGCGACGACGAGCAACGGCGTCTGGTTGCGGCCGGACATCAGCTGCGGGTCTACGTCCCCTTCGGCGCCCAGTGGTACGGCTACTTCATGCGCCGGCTGGCCGAGCGGCCCGCGAATTTGGCGTTCTTCCTGCGAGCGCTCGCGCGGCGCGGTCACTAGGTGCGGCGGCCACCGCGGGTGAATCGTTGGCTTTGAGTGTGCACACCGGGCGGCGACACGCCGATGATCACCGCCTGGATTCACCCCCAAGACCCTGGATTCACACCCGAGGCGGTGGACGCACACTCAACGCCGGCGCGGGCGGTCGCTGGCGAACCCGCGTACCACATGGGCGCGAACGAATTCCGCCGCCACGTCGGGATCATCCATGTC
>NZ_LZLL01000036.1:0-1069 GCF_001669335.1 Mycobacterium sp. 1245852.3
GGTCGTAACCGCTCCGGGCTTACGCACACCGCGCATCGCCATGCACAGGTGCTCGGCCTCGACCACGACGATCACGCCACGCGGGTTGAGCTTTTTCACCAGGGCGTCGGCGATCTGGCTGGTGAGCCGCTCCTGCACCTGGGGCCGCTTCGAGTACAGGTCGACCAGTCGGGCGATCTTCGACAGGCCGGTGACCCGGCCGTCGTTGCCCGGGATGTAGCCGACGTGGGCCACACCGTGGAACGCCACCAGGTGGTGCTCACACGTGGAGTACAGCGGAATCTCCTTGACCAGCACCAGTTCGTCGTGCTCCTCGTCGAACATGGTGTTCAGCACGCTGTCGGGATCGGTGTAGAGCCCGGCGAACATCTCGCGGTAGGCGCGCGCGACGCGGGCCGGTGTCTCGCGCAGGCCGTCGCGGTCGGGGTCTTCGCCGATCGCGTGCAGCAACTCGCGGACCGCAGCCTCGGCGCGCTCCTGATCGAACGCGCGCGTCGCGGGCACCGCGGTATCCGGCCCCAAACCGCGTAAGGCCATCGAATCCTCCGTTTGCTCAGCCGTGAGCCGGCGGGTTGGACCGGCTCACGTCGTCCTGCCGGTCCGGCGACCCACCCTCCGGGGCGGGTTGGCCGGGCGGCGGATACGGCGGATACGGCGGGTACGACGGGTGCGCCTGACCCGGGTGACCCGCTCCACCCTGCTGGCCGGGATAACTTTGCTGACCGCCGGGATGGCCTTGCGGTCCCGGATAGCCCTGGGGGCCCGGGTAACCGCGCGGCGGTTGCTGCCAATAGGGCTGCTGCTGCCCGGGCTGCGGATGCCAGTAAGTCGGCTGTTGTTGCTGCGGCGGCCAGCCGGGCGCGCGCCAGCCGGCGGGGGCCCCGTAGTCGGGTTGGGTGGGACCCTGCGGATCACCCTGCCGATTACCGCCACCCTGAGCGCCATGAGAACCGTTGCCGCCGTTGGCGTTTCGATCGGCATCCAGCCGCGCGGCGGCGGCCGCCTCGCTGGCCCGGGCGATGGCCGCCTTGAAGGCCGGCTCGGGGGTCGGCGGCGGCCACGGCTCACC
>NZ_LZLL01000037.1:0-7383 GCF_001669335.1 Mycobacterium sp. 1245852.3
CGGGTAGGTACGTACGTTGCGACGCATGACAATGACTGGGCCCGATGCGCGGGCCATCCTCGTGGCGAATCAGAAAGGCGGAGTTGGAAAGTCAACGACCGTCGCCGCAGTGGCGGAAATGATCGCCGCCGCGGGTAAAAGGGGCCGTCGCGTGCTCGTGGTCGACGGCGACCCACAGGCCAACGTCACCGTTGAAGATCTCGGCGTCGACGGAGACCGCGGGCAATCGCTGGCCCAGACCCTGCAATTCGGTGCGCCCCTTGTCCCGGTGCGCAACGTACGGGCCAACCTCGACGTAGTCGCCGGCGGTCCACAACTTGCCGTCGTTGGCGCCGGCGCCCATCTGATGGCCGAGAACGGCATTGACATGGCCGCCAACCTGGAAAACCAGCTCGCCAATCTATGCGAAGACGAGGGCTATGACCTGGTCCTCATTGATTCAGGTCCAGGTGACGTACCGCTGCTCGACACCTATCTCAGCGTCGCCAACTATTTGTTGATCCCCACCCGCGACGACCAAGCCAGCCTGGGCGGTGTCGAACGGTTGGCGCGACGCTTCTGGCGAGCACGCAAACTCGGTGCCTCCATCCAACTTCTCGGTGTGCTGCTGTTCGATGTCAACCCGCGCGCGAAAAAGCGCAACCAAGACGTGTTCGATCAAGTCAGCGAAATGCTTGAAGGCAGCGGGACAACGCCATTCGACATCACGATCCGCTCCGCACCCGCGGCCGCCGTCGACATGCGAACGCTACACAAAACCGCCGGCGAACTCGTTGCGCTGGCCAACGACGACCGCCGAGCTCGACTGTCGAAGCTGCGCGACAACCAAAGTCCTGAGCGCGCTATGTGGACAAGTGACCCCACCGGTCTTGCCGCCGACTACCAAGAGCTCGTCCGCCAAATCGTCACACGACTCGGCCGATACGAATCAGTGACGGCGGGGGAGCGGGTCGGATGAGCCCTTCACGCACCCGCGGCAAGCCGCTGTTCGACCCACAGGCGCTCGATCAGGATCTCGACGAACTATGGCCGGCCCGTCCACGCGCCGCTGCCGCGCCGACTCCACCGCCGGTTTCGCCACAATCGGTAGATACCGCTGTCAGTGCGGAACCGGCCCACTCTGACCCGCCGCCGGCAAGTGCCCCGGCCGCCGAACCGGTACTCGCAAGCGCCCCCGCGACTGAACTAGCCCGCGCAACCACGCCAGCGACGAGCAGCCCGGAACAGTCCACACAGCCGCGACAGACAACTACTGGACGGTCGACTAGGCGAACCCGCCCACCCGAGGTCTTGCTGTCGGCGGAAGTCTACGACGAGCTCTACCGAACTCAGATCGCCGAAAAGAAGGTACGCCGCGGACTCGCCCGAACGATGGGTGCCATCGTCTTGGACGCCATCGAAACCCACGCGACGAAACTGGCGACAACCTGGACTACCCAGCGATACGCCGTCGGGGAGGGCCAACTTTTCGAACGCCCGTCCTCGCACGCCGTCCCGAGACGTCGTCGCCACGCAACCGCTCCACGCACCGTCGTTCTATCAGGAGTGACAGCCGCAAACGGTCAACGGCTCGACAACCTCGTCGAAGCCTGGGCCGCCGGCACACGAAGCGCACTCGTAGAACAAGCGCTCAGATACGAATTCGGGCTCATCCCGGACTGATTCGGCAGATTCTCCTCTCCTGGCTGCGCACCCCAGCGGGAACATATTGTCGATCGCGTCCTGATAAGTCACATCCGTGCGTAGCGAAGAGCGGGCAGTAGCTGTCGGCCCAGGAAAGCCCGCTACGGTCAAGCACTTCAGTCAGTCCAGTCCGCGGGATCTCTTCACGTCCAGTCGGTTTCGGAGAGATCGCGGCGATATTCACCGAATCCCGTCGGCGGTCAGATCGCCTTATGACCGGGTGGAGTGGCGTCCTCTTTGGGGCCGACGCGGCGCACGCGGGCCCGCAGATCGGGGTCACTCAGGAAGCCATCGATGAGCGGAACCGGACCGCCGACACAGGTCCAGTCGTCGTCCCACAGCGTGGATACCAGCCAGGACCGATCTGCCGGGAACATCAGGTCCGGCAGGCGAGTTGACCGCGACGACCACAAGTCGTCAGACCGCCAGCGGGCGGCCTGTTCTGGCCCCGCCTGTACGAGTACATAAGGCCAGTTCGCATACAAGGTCACCCTCGGCGCGTCGGGGAAAACGACGTCGGCGGAGCCAGTGTCGAGGTAACCAATCCACCACAGTTGATCCGGCGACTGCCTAGCGAGTAGTGCGACCATAGCCCTGTCGTGGCTTTGCTTTTCAGCTTGGGGCTTTGGCAGCACGACGGTGGCGTAGTCGTCAAATATCGGCGGGATCGCCGACGTGATTCTGACGCCGATCGAGGTAGCCGTGGTAATCCACGCGACATCCGCGTGCGTGCCAACAGGCCAACTCCGGCCGTCTCGGATGACCGAACTCACCGCGTCGGCCAACGCCGATAGTGTATGCGCACCGAACCATTATCAGTCGGGACCGCGGAGGTTCTCACCGAGACGCCGGCGAGATGGGATCTAATCGGACCCGGTTTAGGGGCGATGTCGCTCGGAGCACCGATAGTTAAGAGCAGTGCAACGAGAGGATCCGCAATTGGTCAATGAACAGTCCGCTGAGCCCACATCAGGCCGCCATTGGAACAACCACTCATACGACAAACCCCGGCCGGCATGTTTCGACGCCGGTGTGCGCGCGCCCCACGGCGGGCTCGTGTGCGACCGACGTCACGGGCACTGATCCGGCGAACCGAGGAGCACCCCAACATGGTCGCCACGACCATCACGTTCACCACCTCCCGAGGGGGCATCTCGTGGAGTGCGCTCGAGCGGCGCGCAGCTGGGTCGACCGGCGGAATTGCTGGCGGCTTACTTGGTGGTGATCCAGCCTTGGTCGCTATCGTGCGTGAGATCCTTGCCGGCAGCTTGCCGAAAACAGTGCGCGTGGCAGAACCCAACCTCGACTACATATTCACCAGGAACCGCGACACCGCCGCTGACGTAGCCGCAGCGATGCTCGTGGCCGGCAACGGTAGAGGACGGCTCTCCGATACAGGGTGGGAGGTCCTGGACGCCGCGATGGAAAGGCGACCGCACTGAAGAGAATTTCCGTGGTCTGACGACCTAATTGTCGACCGGAGGATTGATCCGCGACGGGGGAGGGGAATCGCCTGAACTACATGGCGGATAGATCGTGGGTGTGCAGACTGTGGCGCGGTCTATGCATCAGCATCGTGTGCGGCATGACGGCCATCGAAATTGGTGAAGGCGCACTGCGGGCCAGGGGTCGGCACGTACACCGTGGCCGCGCATTGGCGACAGTGAAACTGCGATGAACGGATCCGCAGGGACATTGTTGGCTGCCGACCAGGACGCGTCCGCCACCTCGCAGCCCGTGGCCGTTGGGACACAGCTGTGGGGGCGGCGGTTCTTCCCAACCTCGACGAGTACGGCGCAGACCACCCACGAAGGTCCATCGTATGCCTAGCTCCCCACCGGAGGCGGTGCGACAAGGACTGCTCGCCGCGCTCACTGAAGCGGCCGGGCCAATGACGACCGCTGAACTAAGGCGCGCTCTTTCAACGAGTTTCGGCGCGGAGGTGGTTCACGAACGCATCTATCACAACTTGGAGATCCTCGAGAAACGCGGCGAGGTAAACCGCGCAGGCACGGTGGGTCGCCACACGACGTGGCGGCTCAGTATGGCGGATACAGTGATCGCACGTGGACTGACTAGCTGAGAGCGTTGAGTGTGACAAACAGGCCCCGAGCGGCGACCAAGTTTGCGTCGTGCCTTGATGCAGGCCAGACCTGGACGAGGTCATCAGGGGCACAAGAAGCACTTGTAGACAAGCACAACGATTGCTTGTTGGTGTCACAGTTCGTGGATAGCATCACACCCGTGCTGAACATAGCTGCAGAACGTAGGCGGCCATGACGACGACAGATCCTAGCGTCGCGTCGATTCAGGCTGCTGCGCAACGGGAATCAGCAAGCTTTGCCTCGAAGATGGCTGATTCATCTCTGGCGGCCGCAGTGGATGTCTGGCTACGGCGTGTGGCCCGTCGCAAAGCTACACCTGCGCAACGCGCTCGACTGGTGAAAGCTGTGGAACGAGCCAGTGCTGCTGAGACAAAAGCAGTGCAGCTGACGCGCGCCGCGCTCTTACGTGCCGCCGGCCTCGATGAGCGGCCGGCCGCCGCGGCGGCGATCGCGGCCGGTGCGACCTACACCGAAGTCGGTGCCGTACTCGGGATGACACAACAGGGGGCCAGCGCGCGCATCCGTCCGTACCTGGCCGCCCGCACGCCTGAAGAGCGCCTATGACGGACGCAAACACAGGGTCGCTGCTCCTTGAGCGTCACGTCGTGATTGTCACCGGCGCGGGCGCGTTCACGGTCGGTGGCGACGTACTTACCGGGCCGGTGGACTCCATCGACAAGCTCGAGAAGCTAATCGAGTGGGCGCATGGCAGTCGTGGCCTACTGCAGTCGATACCGGCCGGTTCCGCCGATGCCGACCCTGCCCGGATATGGGTGGTAGGTGCGGGCTGTCGTCAAATGATTACTCCCGACCCCGGCTCGGGGGATTTCGGACTGGTCGAGCAGCTGGGGCTGTCGTTGGCGCCGCTGGTAGCGCGCGGTTGGGAGCTGCGCCACGGAAAGGGACATACGGTCGTTCTGGCTCGCGGTGTTGGTGCGCAACGTGTTTCGGTCGAGATCGTGGCCGAGCTGCATCCCTGGTTAGTCGGTGAGCACGACGATCTTGTAGAGGACGTGGCCGAATTAGGGCGCCGCCTGAAGCGGTGGTCGGCTGTGCTGGGAACGCTGCCCGCAGGCAGCCGAGCGGCCTCGGCGGCGGTGATCAATGACCGCATTATGCGTGCCCGCGCCGGGCGCCGGGGGGCCATCGTGTCCGGGCCCGGGGTGCTGCCGGCGCACGTTGTGGCCGAGATCCGCGTTCAGTCACCCTGGTGTGCGCCTGCTTCGGAGGTCGAGGAGGAATTCGAGCACAGCGATCAGTTGGTGTGGCTGGCCCAGGAATGCCCTGAGCTGGCGGCCGCGGGAACGCTGACGTTCGGGTTCGGCCAACCGCAGGTGCTGGACGCCATAACAGCAGCTGCGGCCAGCACGGCGCGGAAGCGGCCATTTGGGATGTGGCGCGTCACGCTCCCTCCGGCTGGTGACTTGCAGTTGCCCCAGATGCTGCCACCGCCTCACCCACAGATGCGCCTGGATGCGCCAGCTCAGGCCTGGGTGACCACCGAGGATCTTGACGGGCTGGCCAAAGACGTCCGCGACGGCGGCGCCGGGCTGCCCGCAGCTGGACTCGGCATTGAGCAGGCGATCGTGTGGCCCCAGCAGACCCGCATCCTGGAAGGCTGGTCGACGCGGCTGCGCGAAGCCCGGGAAGAGTTCGCCAACGATGCGCCACTACGTGCGCTCGTCGATTCGGCTGCCGCGGAATATCTGCAGGCCCTGGCCAACCCCGAACCGTGGGCTGATCCAGCGTGGCGGCAGCACTTCCAGCCCGCGTGGGCCGCGGCGATCGCCGCGCGTGTGCGATTCCGCGGCCGCCGAGCAGCGATGCGGATCTCGCGCGAATACCGGCTGTGGCCGGTGTATGCGCGCGATGCCGCGATGATCTATGCGACCGGCCGTGACGAAGCGACTGGTGAGCCAATTGATCTGTCCGACACCCATTCCCGACTGGGACGCATGACGGTGACCCACCGGGCGCCGGTGACCGACGAGCTCATCCTTGACGTCCTGACCGCGGAAAACACCGCCGAGGTCGCCGCTGCGCTGAGTGCTGCGCTCAGGGGACCCGACCAACGAGCGCGCGTCGCCGTCGCGCCCGAAGTGGAAGCCAGTAATACAAGGGGTGTGGAGAGCCCAGCATCGGAAACCCCTGCTGTGGATGCTGATCAGAGGCCCCTCAACGAAGCGTCGCCGGCATCCGAAGGATCAGCAGCCAACAAGGATTCGACGCCGGCGCCGGCGACCGCCGAAACCCAATCTGGCGGCGCGCCGGCCGCGGTGTTACACACCGATGGGCTCTGGCTTGCCAATGGCACCCGGATCGAACTCGCCGCGCCGATCGTGCACGTCGGCCAGGTCGCCGAGCTCGCATACACGCACCATCTCGGGTACCGCCTCACCGCGAAATACAGTGAGCCAGGCCAAATCTGGATCACCGAAGCGGCATGCCAGGAATTCGGTATCGACATCGAGGCCATCAGTCGCCGAGATCGCGCCAAGTCACTGCGCCAACTCACCGAAAACATCGACTTCGTCACCGGCGCGGTCAACGACGGATGGAGCCTCGGCGGAGCGGGGGAGGACCCTAACGCTCACCGGCTGGGCACCTGGACCCGCGTCTATCGAGACGACAAACGCGGTGTGATGATCGCGCTCATCCCCGGGATGGGCACCAGCACGGATGAGATGCCGATCTTGTCCGATGAACCGACCCCAGCTCAGATCGCCAAGCGGCTGCAGCTACTGGCCGACTCGTTGCGATTCCCGTGGAAAATCAACGCCGGTGTCACCGCGGTGGACTTGATGTTGCAGACCAGAACCAAGACGTGGTCGCCACAGGAGTGGCGCGACGTCGTCTTCGCGCCGTCGACAACCGCGCCACCGTTCGGTATCGGAGATGTGGAATCGGACTTCAATTGGTCACGCCCGCCCACCAGCGAGGAACGCCAACGCCGCTACATCCACGCCTATGATCGCGGCGGCTCCTATGTGGCCGGCATCGCCGGTCTGGAGTTGCCCATCGGCAACCCAGTCCACCACCCCGACGGGGCGCCATTTAACGCCAAGACACCGGGCTACTGGCTAGTCGACATCCCGGAAACCACCGACTGGCGGCTGCCCTATCTCCTCAACCCGAGAGGACTGCAGTTCACCGGCCGCAAGTGGGTGTGCACCCCGACATTGGAGCGCGCTATCGAGCTCGGCTACCAACCACGAATCCTGGAAGCATGGCTCTGGGCGCGCCACGGCCGAGTATTGCTCGGCTGGTACGAACGATTCCGCGACGCCAGTGCAATGCTGGACCTCGACGATCCCGACGCTCAAGCCGCGCGTGATCAAGCCAAAATCATCCGCACCCACGGGATCGGCATCATCGGCTCCGATGAGCACCTCAAAGGCAAACCCGCCTACAGCCCCGAACGCCGGCTGCACGTGGTCGCCAAAGCCAAGGCCAACATCGTCTACCGGCTACACCAAATCGGTGAGAAGACGGGGCAGTGGCCCTTGGCGGTGGCCACCGACACGGTCCTCTACGCCTCCGATGACCCGGATCCAGTGACAGCCTGGCCCGGGGGACCAAAGTCGTTTGGCCGCGG
>NZ_LZLL01000038.1:0-4208 GCF_001669335.1 Mycobacterium sp. 1245852.3
TTCACCGCGGCGATAGTTGATTTCTCCTGTTTTAGACATAGGTGTCCTCCTTTCGGAATGGGATTTCGTTGATTACAGCCTTTGTTTCAAATCAAAGGCATGTTTGGATTATGCAACAAATTGGATATTTATGCAATACTATTAACTCGCTATTCAACCTGTTGAACTGCGGCTTTACAGAGGTAGGCGTGAGCAGTTTGGTCAATATTTTTGCGATGTGTAATAAACAACAACGCGAATCATGATGACGAGAATGGCCGCAATTCCGACAATTGTGGCTAGCGTCGGCCACATGGCGCAGAGCACCTTGACCGCACACCAGAGGGCGACGGCCGCGGCAAGGATGCTGAAGCACCA
Source organism: Mycobacterium sp. 1245852.3 (assembly GCF_001669335.1). NCBI lineage: Bacteria > Bacillati > Actinomycetota > Actinomycetes > Mycobacteriales > Mycobacteriaceae > Mycobacterium > Mycobacterium sp. 1245852.3. The sequence continues at coordinate 358 of NZ_LZLL01000038.1, forward strand.
GCCGGTCAGGCGGCTAATCCAGTGACTCGGATCGGGGGTCATGACGCTTCTGGGCCCCGCAGTTCGGCCACCATGCCAGACCCCACTAACCGGCGAGATTTCGCCATGACTGGCCGGCAGCGTCGTTCATGGCGCGCCGCGCATGGTGGAAGTCGTGATTGATGCGGTGGTCAGCGATCGTCAGCTCAGTCTTGAGTTGAGCGAGAGACCGCTGGGCTGAATCGGAATCTACGAAATGCACATACGCCGCGAGCCCGCAGAAGGCGATAAAGCCGAGGATGATCGCCAGTTCCATCATGACGCCACACCCGCCTCGATCTGGCGAAGCCGTTTCCGGAGGTCGGTGTCTCCATCGGCAAGTGCGTCCGCGTATCGACCGAGTTCACGGCGCACCGATGTGGCATGTGCGGCGAACTCCGAGGCCACCTCCTCGCGCTCGTCGTCACGCAGGTCGTGATCTTCGGGATTCGGGCACAGGCGAGACCGAGTGAGCGCCACAACGAGGACTCCGGAGATGACTGAGCCGCTGGCGAATGCTGCGGCGACGGCCAGCGCGGGGGACATCACAGCGGGAACTCCGAACCGAACTGGCGCTGGATTCGACCGGCTTTGTCGACGAAGCCGACTTCGATCCGTGTCAGGACGGCATCGAGCACGGGGTCACCGTTGGCCAGATGCTTCCGGTACCCGTCCAGGTCAACGGCGCGTTCCATGATGCGGCCGGCCAGGGCAGCTTCGGCGTCGACGTGCAGACCCGCAAGCTTGGTCTCATGAACTTTCTGCTCGACGGCTTTCTTATACGCGCGCACGTCCCGTGACGGGATGACGCTCTTGCTGGGGTTTGCCCAGCGTTCTAGCTCGCTCATCGCGATCCTCCTTTGATGGATGTCGGCGGATGCCCCGACAGCAGGAACGCTAGGAGGACACGCGAGGAGCTGTCGTGACACGAAAGTGACATCGGACGTCTCGCCCTCGGACATCAGACATCTCGCGACGCAATAGTGTGCAGAGGTGGGTCTGGTGTCCGAGGGCGAACCGCCCGATGAACTGACGGGCGCTGTGCATAAGGAGCTTCTTGCCGCACGCCGGTCCCGACATGGGCTCTCGGCGATCTCGATGGCCGCTTGCCCGACCATGCGCCGACTGCTCGGCGAAGGCGATCCGCTGATCGCCTTCCAGCGGCTTCAGCACCGCATACTTGAGACGCTCGATACTGGCGACGATGTTCGGGCGATCGAGGCCGCCGCCTATTCGCTGGGCCTTGGATCGGCCGGGGAGACGCACCTTGATCGGCTGAACGACTTCGGTGCCGATTACGGTCTCGAAGCGCGTCAGGTACGCCGGTATTCCGACCTGGGAATGCGCCAACTTGCACAACTGATCACCAGCAACTGGATCGTGCATGCCGTTCCGACGCTTGAAGTCTTCGCAACGCAGCAGACGACTGGCTCGTTGGCCGTCACACTTCGGTCGAGTCGCCCCGATCTGATCGACATGTCGAGTCTTGAGTCCTTCCTGGTCGGTGAGAACGGCAAACGAACCCGGGTTGAGCAGACGTCATTCGACGAAGAATCAACTGATCGCGTGATCGTGCAGACTCTCCGAGAGCCCTTTGTACTTCCCGCTCCCGCGCCAGGCTCACCGCGTCATTTGCGATTTGAATGGAACGGTGAAGTCTGGCCCCGCTTCGTCATGAATGTCGTTGGCCTAATAGCGCCCGAATATGTGCTCACGACCCAGACACTTGGAAACGCAATGCAGCTCTCATTGGAAAAGCTTGAAAGAATTTCGCCGTAGGGAATTCGGATTCCTTCGATCAACTTCGGACGGGTGCGAATGACAGCCCCTCCCACGGCCTACTGAGATGTGGCGACTCTCAACGAATCCTTAGCATGGGTGATCCGACGGCACCCAGCTGGCGCCGACCCAGCAGCTGAGCTATTTTCGCGAAGTCGACCGCCTGGGCAGAACTGGAACGGAGTCACAGTGGTTATGCCCCGTATGGAACCTCTGCCAATGCCGAAAGCGATGTCTACAGAATGCTTCAGCTCGAGGCCCAGATCGCCCCGACCGGCGACATTGCATGCTATGGCAGGCGCGAGGAGGTGATCCGGATAGCAGCGCATTCCAGATCAAGCGCACGAATGTGTCCGTCTCGATGACCGCGTCAACAACCGGACGCACTACCCGATGAAGTTCCGACGCCGGTGGGTGGTCGAACACGCCGCGTCGCAGACCGGAACAATCCTCGAATTCACTCCCGGACCTGACGACGGCGCTCGGGTCGACGAGCTCCTCTCCTATCGTGGATTCTGGCTCTACAACGAGCGTAAGCCGGCGGTACCGCGCAGCAACGGTGTGCCCGACCCCTAAACCAGGGCGCGAGGGCGATCTGGCATGGGATATGTCAGCGGGGCCGTTGGTTCAATACCGGAAATCGGCTGGTTCGTGGACGGCGAGGGCTTGATGTCGCTGTCCATGCACACCCTCGATCGACCGGGTCCGAAGCCGACGGTTTGGTTCCGTCTGGGTCAAACTGGTAACCCAGGTGAGCACAAAACGCTGCAGCGGCGCTACGACCGCCATCGCCAAACACAGTTGAGGATATCGAACTGACGGACCGCAAGAGATCCTGGAGGTGTGGTCGCTGCATGACCGGTGCGGTGTCACGATGCCGGCGGACAATCGTGCTGAGGAGATTGTGTACGAATTGGCACCACGCAGCCAGTTCAGGCGATCCGCCGCCAGAGATCGGCCGCGGACCTACACTGAACAGCACATTGCGATGCTCGACCAACCGGTGCCCAGAGAAGCCACGAGCATCAGGGGGGCGGTCTGCGTCGAGATGGATTCCGGTGTGGGCGCCGCTACTTTAATAGATGCGCGGCATCACAGTTGGCAGGGGCAGATGCCGTTTGATACCACGGCCCACCCGCTGACTGGCTTCAGCTCAATGTTCTACGCCCGCGCTAGGGCGCGTAGGCATAGCGATCCTGAAAGAAAGGCTCGCCGTCGTATTAAGCGTAGAACCTTTCGAGGCATGACGCTAACTTCCCTACTCGCTCTGCGGCCCTGTTCTAGATTGGATGTCGCCTATGGATGCCGGGGCTAGAGCTTATGTCTGAGCGAATTTGCACCGAGCCGCTGGAAGAGCACCTCAAATCAAGGGTCTCTTTCGACTCAACAGACCGACCAGGGGCCGACTATCGTTTTGCATTCGGTACAGGTTATAAGCGAGCAAAGCACAGTTTCCTTGGCGGTGTATTTTGTTGGGCCTTAGTCGCGGCAAGCGTTGCCCTAGCATCGCTCGGCTGCTTTTTACAGATTCGATTACGGCTCGTTGATATGAACGTGATAGATGGCGCCACTGCTCGCGCAATTAAAGGGCAGAGCTTGGAGCTGTTGACTTGGGCCTTAGCCGCGATTTCCCTCCGCCTACTTTTCAGTTTGTGGCTAAAAGTTCGAATTTTGGCTTTTATTGATACCTGGAAGCGTCAGTCGGTCATTCATCCGCCCGCACCTTCTCAAGCGAACGGGTTTTCACGTTCTGCGATTGCCCTACGAGACTACGGCGATATGTATACGCCTATAGAGATCGCTAATGCCTACGTCAGCCTCGCGAATCCAGCGCAGGTAAATCCGCGGATTGTACACACTTTAACTTTGAGCGGCCAAACGTATCGGCATATCGTCCATAGGAAGGCCTTGCCGGGTGTTGACCTACAGGGGCAAAAGCGAAGTTTCGCAGTTGTTCATCGTGCTAGAAAAGGCGTGATTTTGGACAATTTTTCTTTGTCCATAGACGGCCAAGACTCAAGTTCTCTATCATTGCGTGAAAGTCGTACGTTGAC
>NZ_LZLL01000039.1:0-730 GCF_001669335.1 Mycobacterium sp. 1245852.3
GATCCGCACGACGGCATCTACACGGCGGCGCGGCTGGCCAAGGACGAGGGCGTGCCGATCTCGACGATCTCGTTCGGGACCAAGGGCGGCGAGATCGAGATGGACGGGCAGCGCATCGCCGTCCCGGTCTCGACCGACCAGATGAAGATGGTGGCCAAGCTGTCCGGCGGGCAGTCCTACACCGCCACCACCCTGGGCGAGCTGGAAAAGAGCTACAACGCCATCGAGAACGAGATCGGCTACCGCACGGTGCCGGGGCCGGGCAGCTCCGGCTGGCTGCGGCTGGCCGTGCTGACCGCCCTGATCGCGACCGCGCTGGCACTGCTGATCAACCGGCGCCTGCCCAGCTGACTCAGGCGGGCAGCCTGCGGTTCAGCAGGAGCCCGGCCAGGATGGCGCCGGCCAGGACGAACGCGCCGAGCAGCATCCAGGCCAGGCTGGCGTCGCCCTTCACGGTTTCGTAGCCGATCTGGCGCTGCAGCGTCGAGTACACGTTCTTCAGCGAGTCCAGGCTGTCGGCGTGGAACGACTGGCCGTCGGTGATCTCGCAGATCTTCTGCAGGGTCTGGTCGTCCACCGGAACCGGGATGGTGGCGCCCTCGTAGTCGACGGTTTTTTATTTTTTTGATAAGGAGATCTTCGAGATCTTCACGCCCTCGGCCTTGGCCAGCCGCGCCGCGGTGAACGCCCCCTGCGGGGCATTGGGGTCCAGCGGCACGTTCTCGGCGCG
>NZ_LZLL01000040.1:0-6685 GCF_001669335.1 Mycobacterium sp. 1245852.3
GGGCTGCGCCCGGCTCCCATGCCCGGGCGGGCAAGCCCGCCCGACGAGTTACCCTGTGCGCCAACCGCTTACGCGGTTGTCTTGGATCGCATTGTCGCGGTTGGTGTTTCGGTATCCGCACCGCTGACGCGGTGCCGTGGTGGTGACGTTGTGCCCTATTGTGCTGTTCGGCATTGCGCTGCAACCGCTTTCGCGGTTGGCGCCACCGTTTACGCGGATTGCCTTGCTGTTCAACGTCATACCGCCATACTACACGTTCTTTCCGAATCACGCTGCTTTACAACACTTTCCGAGCGATCTATTTTTCGGTGCTGCGCCCCGGGTCGGAAGGGGGATATGACGCTCATACACCCTGCGCAACAAGGCCACCGCACGCCGGTCCTGACGGCGCCGCCGGCGCACCGCACGCTGGTGATCACGCTTATCGGTCGGCAACCGCCACGACCCCGTCCAAGCCGTCACCCCAGCCGCCTTGGACACCTCAGCCATCCTCATCACTCCCCTCTACGAGAACCCCAGGCCCGCCCCACTGGCATGCCGAACAGCACAAACCCTACCGGCGACCACCGACACCACCGAACAACCCCAACAACCTCCCGCAACGCCATCACCCGCCCCTGCCGGCCCCGGCGAATCCATCCACACCAGCAAGCCCTACGCCCCCACCCTCGACACCAACACCAACCCATCACCACGACCCAACCCCGCCGGCAAAAAACGCAACCGATACGCCAACCCCCGCCGACCACTCGGGCCCGACCAACACACGCCCCCAACCCTCACAAAGCCACACAACTGACCACCCACCGATGAAGATCGGTATGAAGCTCACCGAAGTCGTTGACACGCCGAAAGCGAGCACCAGTTGCAACTAGAACCCTTTTCCGTCGCGAGAACGGGTGGCTGTCCGTCGCTGAAGCCGTGGCTCCCTCTGTTGATCCTCACGTTCAGCGCCTGCCGGGTAGCCCGCGGTGCGGGCCGGGGCCGACACGCCAGGCGCCGGGCGCGTGGCTATCCGTGCCGTGGATGTGGGTCGCCAGGTCGCGTAGCGTCTGGCTCCCAACTTAAGGAGGAATCACGGTGAGCTACCTCGACCACAGCCACGCGGCTCAAGCCAAGGCTCATGCGTACGTCCGCGAAGCACTCGACCTGGACCCTCTCGATCCGCTTCCCGACAACGACCGAGCTCGCAACGCCTACGACGATCGCCTGAAGGCCTTCCTCGCCGGCGTGCACTGGGCTCTCGATGAGCTGCCGAACGAAGCGGAAGACGACCGGCGAGTTTAGGAACGTCAGTTCCTACAGCGCCTGTCACCGCGCGGAGAGACGTGGGGCGGCTCAGCGAGCGCCGGGAAGCCCGCCATCACGACCGTCGACATACTGCTGCGCGGCGTCCCGGGCGGCCTCGAACGACGGGTAACGGCCGATCTCCTCATGAACGTCACCGTCCACGGTCAGCGTGAGCGTGAGGGCGTCGTCGATGTGCTCGGGCAACTCCGACGGCCACACCTCCATGAAGACCTCGCCGTCACCGATCCGGGCAATCGCGCCATGCTTGACCATCAGGCCGGGCATCAGCGCCCCGTCTGCTTCGTCGTAGGACTCGCTGACCGGCATCCAATCCAGCTGCGACATGATTCCTCCTCTTGGTGGGCTCGCCGGGTTGGTCCGCCCTCACTTATTACCGGCGCGAGGGCCGCTCGTTTACAGGTTCAGCCATTAGTTCCGCTCACTCCGGGACCGGAGCTCCGGGTAGGCGAGCTCGTCAAATTTTGATGTTCCGTGACGTACTGGAGACCTGGTGACGATGCCGATACCGCTGGCTCCGGGGGCGACGGTGAGCAAGATGTTCGCGGCTGGCGCGGTACTCGAGGTTCTGGACAACAACGGGTTCGCCGGCACTGCGGCGCGGCGTATGGATCACTGGGCACGTCGAGGGCATCGAGGGTGATCAGTTCGACCTACGTGGCCGGGTGCAGATGCTGGTTGGAAACGGCTGAACGACAGTCGTAGGTCAGGGGCGCGGGCGGCGTTTGCCCCGCACCCATAGCAGCTCACGTCTCATGTGTGCCGGAGCCGACACTGGTGCGTGCCCGCGAAGCATGCGAACGGGTCGTACGCCGCAGCGGTGACCCGTTCGAGCAGCGGAACGTGCGACTCCCAGTCCCATCCCAGCCACCTCGCGACGCACAGCCCGGTGACGCTGACGGCCCCGGCGGCCTTCAGTGCCGCTGCGGCCGACTGGATCGATGTACCCGTCGCCCAGGTGTCATCGACGAGCAAAACCCTCTTCCCCTCGACCCTGGGTCGCCATTTGTCCGGTACCGCGAAGCGAGCGGCGTTGGCGACGCGCGAAACGTTCACCGGACCGGGTTCGAGGCGCACGCGCTTGATCTCATGCGGGCCTCCCGAAGCGGGATCGTCCGCCGCGAGCCGCGACACGTTGCGTGCGATCCCTGTGACCGGATGCGGGCCTTCACGCGGCGTCCGCGACGGCACGAACGCGGCGGCATCCCATCCGCCGTCAGCGGTGCGCATGCAGTCATCATGGAGCCAGGTGACGACGAACGTCAGCTCGTGCACGTGTTCCACGCAGAGCTCGGTGGGAGGCTCGCCCTTGTAGAGGCGCATCGTCTGCGCGCTCTGTGACCAGCCACCGGGATTATGTCCGTCGGCGTACGCGAGAAAGAACATGTGATCGCAGGTCGCGCCGTCCAAGGTCTCCTCGGTGGACTGACATCGGGGGCACACGTCGGAGTCCGGCGCGGGGCCGCGGCAGATACGACAGATCCCGGGACCGAAAGCGGCGATGTTGTGGAAGTACGAGACCTTGCCCAGCGCGACGGAGATGTCGTGACGCAGTTCCGCGTCTGTCTGCCCGTCGGTCACCAGGCGGTGCCCGCGGGCACCGGAGCGAGACGGGATCGCACCGTCTGATCCGCCGCGGCGATCTGTTCCAGCTGCTCGATCGCCTCGTCCGGGGTCGACGCAACGAACACGTCGGGTCGCTCGACTAGCGCGCGACCCCACGTAGTGCTCTGGGCGACGTCGCGGTGCAACAGGAGGCGGCGACCGTGAGCGACCGCTTCCATCGCCTGGTGCTTGGTGCCGGACTGCTCGCTGGCTTCGGCGATGACGGTCACCTGCACGTATGCGCTCATCGTCTTGTTGCGAGCGGGGAATGACCACTTCGCTCCGGGGAAGCCGGGGAGAAACTGGCTGATTACCAACCCGCGTTCGGCGACGGTGGCCTGCAGCCTCGCATTCGGCGCCGGATACGCGCGGTCGAGGCCGGTGCCGATGACACCGACGACCCGACCTCCCAGCTCGATAGCGGCGGTCATCGCCGCGGTATCGATCCCCTCAGCGAGGCCCGACACAACGGTGACATCGCGCTCGACAAGACCCTGGGCCACACCCGCCGCGAAGTCGCGCCCGCCGGTCGACGCCTTCCGGGAGCCGACGATGGCCACGGAATAGTCATCATCGGCCAGCGTTCCCTCTGCCATCAGGAGAGCCGGCGGCCGCCGTGCGGCGCGCACCCGGCCGGGGTACTCGCGGTCGAGGACGGTGAGAGTGCGCCAGCCGCGGGCATCCCATCGCTCGATGTCCCGGGCGGCGGCGTCGCGGTCCGGCTCGGTTCCCGGCACGGCCAGCAGCGTCGCGCCGACGTGTTCGTCCCACACCTGATCAGCGGATCCGCTGTCGAGTAGGGCTTCACCGAGGTGGGCCATCGTGATCGTCTTCGGCAGGTCGCGCAGCAGCGCCACGACGGTGGCAGCCGCAGAGAAAGTCACGAGTCCTGCACCTCCATCCATCTCAGCGTGCAGTCGAAGGCTAGTACGTCGCGCGGGTGCTGCTACTCGACACTCCGCGGATAACCGCAGCCTAGAAGCAGGGACCGACATCGGAGCGGCAATTCAGACCTCCGGATGGAGACCTACCGCGCCGGCTGGATGAACAAGGTGCGCCAGTCACCATCCGGATGATGGAATGGCTCCCACCCCAGCTCACCCCAGAACCGTGGTGAGTCGGCTGCAGTTCGCGGCCGGACATACCGCTACGGATCGCGGCGAATAAGTCCACACGCTAAGGGCGCGATCCTCGCCAACGACGGTTTACTTCCCGGGTGTGGCGAAGACGAACAACGCCATGAAGGCGAGGTTGATGAAGAAGACGGCTTCGACGAGGCCCACGGTGATGAGGAAGGGCGCGAACATTCGTTGTTGGGCCTCGGGTTGACGGGCCACGCCGGCGACGAGTTGGGCGCCGGCCATGCCGTCACCGATGCCGGCGCCGATCGCGCCGCCGGCCATCATGACGCCTCCACCGCCGAGGGCTCCTGCGGTGATGATGGCGTGGACGAGTTCGGGGTCTGCGGCCATTGGCTACTCCTCTATGTGGATTGTTCGACCAGGAAGCTAACGGACGACACAACTTGTGCAGCACCATCTTCAGCACTTATACGCTCGCTGATTTGGTGGGCGTTATCCCGCAGGTGCGGATCGTTGACGGCGACGCGCATGGCCTCGGCAAGACGTTCAGAGGTGAGTTTGCGCTGGTTGATGGCGGCCGCGCAGATCCCGAGTTCGGTGATGCGCCAAGCCCAGAACGGGCCATCACCATGGGCGGGCAACGCGATGGTGGGCACTCCGGCGCGAATACCTGCCGCGGTGGTTCCCGCGCCGCAGTGGTGTGCCACGGCGGCGACCCGAGGAAATAGCCAGTCGTGGGGCGTGTCACCGATGGTCAACATATGGTCATCGGCGACATGCAGATTGGTCCAGCCGGCTTGCACGATTACCCGGACATCGGCCAGTTGCGCGGCGCGGCGGATCGTCTCGGAGAGCTGCTCGGCCCGCGCCCGGGTGGTCATCATGCTGCCGAACCCGACAAACACAGGCGGCGGACCGGCAGCAAGGAAATCAGCGAGGTCGGCGGGCGGTTCCCACGAGCCGGCGCTGGGCGGCCACCAGTATCCAGTGACCTCTAATCCCGGGCGCCAGTCCTTGGGGCGGGGCGCCACCCTCGGTGAATACCCATGCAGGACAGGCCAGTGCGCAGCGGTGCGTTGTTGACGCAGACGCCGAGCCGAGCTGGGTGGCAGCCCGAGCTGGCGGCGGAAGCCTGCCACCACGCCGCCATATAGCCGGTCGAGCAGCCAGGCACCGGCATTGGCGGCGGCCCGATTTCCGAATGCCCCGGCCGACCAGGCACCCATCACCGACGGCGGGTACTGCCCGGTCGCTGACAACGGCTGCAGCCGGACCCCAAGAGAGGGAATAGCTTTCGCTTCGGCGAGCGGGTGTCCGACCATTTCGGCGAACGGCGATAGTAACAGGATGTCTGCGGATTCGTTGGCGACGGCGGTGAGGATGTCGTTACCCAGAGCACGCATGCCCTTCGGTGAGGCGAATGCTGCCAAGCCTTGCAGCGGTGATACCTCGGCGCCATCGGCGGCAAGCTGCAGATCAGCTGGCAGTTCGCGAAACCCCAAGCCGCAGCGGGAAATCATCTCTCCGAAGGGCGTGTAGGCGGCGATGGCGACCTCGTGTCCGACCTGCCGCAGTGTCACACCCAGCCCAGCGAGAGGAGCGACATCACCGCGGCTACCAACCGCGACGATGACGATTCGGCTCATCGGTTCACCGCCACGACGCGACCGAAGATGGCGACCAGGTCCTCACCGTAAGCACGAGCATCGAAGCCGGGCTCGCGCAGGATCTTCTCCACCACGGCATTGACCGCACCGCGCAGGGCAACGGCCATCGACGCGACGGGAAAATCGCCGAATTCCTGATCCAGTTGCCCCGCAGTCAGGATCCCCGTCGGATCCAAGACCGCCAGCTTCTGTGTCAGTTCAGGTGTCAGTCCCAGCTCCTCGAAACGGCGACCGTCTGCCGGCTGGTAGCTCGTAGCGAGCTGCGTGAGGGCAGTCAGGTGCGAACGGTGTGTGTCGAAGTACGCGACGCTGCTTCGGATGTAGGCGGCCAGCTTGTTCGCCGCGGTTGATTCCGCATCAACGGCCGGTCCGACGACCGATAGTGCTGCGCGGTACATCTCCTCGATGATCGCCTCGACCAAGTTGTCCTTGGTGCCGAAGTGATACAGCACCGCACTCATCGCCACCCCAACTCGATCGGCGATCTTGCGGATCGAGGTCTGCGCCCATCCAACCTCGGCGATCACCTCGATCGCTGCGGCCACAATCTGCGCCCGTCGCGCCGACTGGGTGAAGGTCGCCGCCTTCTTCGGATCTGATCGCACACTCAAATGATAGATCAAGTGATCAACACTGGAAAGCGCGTCCCTGATCGGCAGTCCTCGGCTTTTACCCCGTGCCGCAAAGCGGTGCACTGACGGGCCACCATGTCACGGAGGCAACGCCGACATTTGCAGACACTCGACTGTGAAAGCGGACGCCGACATCGAGCATCACGAACTACCGACGGCGAGATGGGCACACAGGACCGCCCCTACCGACACCACTAAACACCCGCGCAGCTAGGGCCCTAGCGGTCCGGCGGCTCAGGCGTGAGCGACAGTCCAAGCGACGGCGAAGTAGCTGACCATCAGGCCCATCCCGAGGAGCAGTGGAGCGATCCTGTAGGCGGCGACGTGCGGGTGACTCTTGTTGGTGTTGATGTAGATCACCGGCGCTGCGATCAACCAGAGGACGACTGCG
>NZ_LZLL01000041.1:0-22811 GCF_001669335.1 Mycobacterium sp. 1245852.3
GGCCAGCCGGCCGCCCCCGCGCTCGAGGAGATCGCGCCCACCGAGGGCCGGCTGGAGCGGCTGCGCGGCCGGCTGGCCCGGTCGCAGAACGCGCTGGGGCGCAGCGTGCTGGGCCTGATCGGCGGCGGCGACCTGGACGAGGACGCCTGGCAGGACGTCGAGGACACGCTGCTGATCGCCGACCTGGGCCCGGTGGTCGCCGAATCCGTCATCTCCCAGCTGCGCACCCGGCTGGCCAGCAGCGACGTGCGCACCGAGGCCGACGCCAAGGCCGTGCTGCGCGACGTGCTGATCACGGAGCTGCAGCCCGGCATGGACCGGTCGATCAGGGCGCTGCCGCACGCCGACCATCCCTCGGTGTTGCTGATCGTCGGCGTCAACGGCACCGGGAAAACCACCACCGTCGGCAAGTTGGCCCGGGTCCTGGTCGCCGACGGGCGACGGGTCGTGCTGGGCGCCGCCGACACCTTCCGCGCCGCGGCGGCCGATCAGCTGCAGACCTGGGCGTCGCGGGTCGGGGCGGAGGTGGTCCGCGGGGCCGAGGGCGCCGACCCGGCCTCGGTGGCCTTCGACGCCGTCGACAAGGGCATCGCCGCAGGCGCGGACGTGGTGCTCATCGACACGGCGGGACGGCTGCACACCAAGGTCGGACTGATGGACGAGCTCGACAAAGTTAAGCGGGTCGTAACACGGCGGGCCGCGGTCGACGAGGTGTTGCTGGTGCTCGACGCCACCATCGGGCAGAACGGACTGGCCCAGGCGCGGGTGTTCGCCGAGGTGGTCGAGATCACCGGCGCCGTGCTGACCAAGCTGGACGGAACGGCCAAGGGCGGCATCGTCTTTCGGGTTCAGCAGGAACTCGGCGTGCCGGTGAAACTGGTCGGGCTGGGGGAGGGTCCCGACGATCTGGCGCCGTTCGAACCGGCGGCTTTCGTCGACGCGCTGCTCGGCTGAAACCCCTTACACGGCGAGCGGGACGTTAATCCCACCGAAACACTGCCGCACCATCGCCGAAACAACGATTGCGCAATCTTCTGGTCAGGTCATCAGACGTGTGTCTGGCGGCCAATCGTGGGCCGACCGGAGGAGATTGCGAGTGACATACCCGATACTGGGCCAGCCCAATACCGGCGATACCGCCTGGATGTTGGCCAGTTCCGCGCTGGTGCTGTTGATGACGCCGGGTCTGGCGTTCTTCTACGGCGGTATGGTGCGCGCCCGAAGCGTGCTGAACATGCTCATGATGAGCATCAGCGCGATGGGCGTGGTCACCGTGCTGTGGGTGCTCTACGGCTATTCGATCGCGTTCGGCGATGACGCCGGCGGCGTCGTAGGCAAGCCGACCTCGTTCTGGGGCCTCAAGGGCCTCATCGGTGTCAACGCGGTGGCCGCCGATCCGAGCAAAGGTGTTGCGGCCACTGACATTCCGCTGGCGGGCACCCTACCCGCCACGGTGTTCGTGGCCTTCCAGCTGATGTTCGCGATCATCACCGTCGCCCTGATCTCCGGCGCTGTGTCCGACCGGCTGAAGTTCGGCGCCTGGCTGGTGTTCGCCGGTCTGTGGGCTACGTTCGTCTACTTCCCGGTCGCCCATTGGGTTTTCGCGTTCGACGGCTTCGCCTCCGAGAAGGGTGGCTGGATCGCCAACAAGCTGCACGCGATCGACTTCGCCGGCGGGACGGCGGTCCACATCAATTCCGGTGTGGCGGGCCTGATGCTGGCGATCGTGCTGGGCAAGCGCCGCGGTTGGCCCACCACGCTGTTCCGGCCGCACAACCTGCCGTTCGTGATGCTCGGCGCCGGGTTGCTGTGGTTCGGGTGGTACGGGTTCAACGCCGGATCGGCCACCACTTCCAACGGTGTCGCCGGGTCGACCTTCATGACGACGACGGTCGCGACGGCCACCGCGATGCTGGGCTGGATGCTCACCGAACGCATCCGCGACGGCAAGGCGACGACGCTGGGCGCGGCGTCGGGCATCGTCGCGGGCCTGGTCGCCATCACGCCGTCCTGCTCGTCGGTCAACGTGCTGGGCGCCCTGGTGGTCGGCCTGGTCGCCGGCGTGCTGTGCGCGCTGGCCGTCGGCCTGAAATTCAAGCTCGGCTTCGACGACTCGCTCGACGTGGTCGGGGTGCATCTGATCGGCGGTCTGGCCGGCACGCTGCTGGTGGGGCTGCTCGCCGCACCGGAGTCCCCGGCCATCAACGGCGTCACCGGCGTATCCAAGGGATTGTTCTACGGCGGCGGCTGGGCTCAGCTCGAGCGGCAAGCAGTCGGCGCGTTCAGTGTTCTCATCTACTCTGGGGTGGTTACGCTGATCCTGGCGTTGATCCTGAAGTACACCATCGGGCTTCGTCTCAACCCAGAGGCGGAAGCCACGGGCATCGACGAGGCCGAGCACGCCGAGAGTGGTTACGATTTCGCCGTGGCTACCGGTTCGGTTCTGCCGCCCCGGGTCGCTGTGGCGGATACCCGCAACGGCCTGGAGGAGGAGCGAGTGAGCGACAAAGTGGAGGCAGAGCAGTCATGAAGCTGATCACCGCGATCGTAAAGCCGTTCACGCTCGATGACGTGAAGACCAGCCTGGAGGACGCGGGTGTCCTGGGCATGACGGTCAGCGAAATCCAGGGCTACGGACGGCAGAAGGGTCACACCGAGGTCTACCGGGGCGCCGAATACTCGGTCGACTTCGTGCCCAAGGTGCGCATCGAGGTCGTTGTCGACGACTCCATCGTCGACAAGGTCGTGGACAGCATCGTCCGGGCCGCGCGCACCGGCAAGATCGGTGACGGCAAAGTGTGGGTGAGCCCCGTGGAAACCATTGTGCGGGTGCGTACCGGCGAGCGCGGAACCGATGCGCTATGACGTCCGCTGTCACTTGCTGATTCGACCCGGGCGGGCCGGGAGGGCATGACCCCGAACGACCCCGACTCGTCCGGGCACCCAGCCGGGACAGAAAGCGCCTGCGCGGCAGTCGATCTGGCTGCCGCGCGGCGCCAACTGTTGTCTGAGGGCAGCAAGCTGCACGCCGCTGAGCTGCGGCACGCCTGGCTGGATCTGCACGAATCGTGGTTGATGGCCAAGGCGGCCGAGATCGGGATCGGCGACGACAGCGGCTTCGCGATCGTCGGGATCGGCGGATTGGGCCGCCACGAGTTGTTGCCGTATTCCGATCTCGACCTGATGCTGTTGCACGACAACTTCTCCGACGACGTGCTGGGCAAGGTCGCCGACAAGTTGTGGTATCCGCTGTGGGACGCCAACGTTCGGCTCGACCACAGTGTGCGGACCGTCTCCGGTGCCCTCGGCGTCGCCAACGCCGACATGATCGCCGCGCTGGGCATGCTCGACGCCCGCCACATCGCCGGTGACGCGCGACTGTCCGACGAACTGATCGCCGGGGCACGACGGCAGTGGCGCAGCGCAATTCGCTCCCGGATGAACGAGCTCGTCGAAATGACGCAGGCCCGCTGGGAACGGTGTGGCCGCATCGCACAGCGGGCCGAGCCGGATCTGAAATCGGGCCGCGGCGGGCTTCGCGACGTGCAACTGCTCGACGCGCTGGGCGTGGCGCAACTGATCGACCGCCACGGCATGGCCCGTCCGGAGTCGCCCGGGGGCTCACTCGACGACGCCCACCTGACGCTGCTCGACGTGCGCACCGAGTTGCACCGGGTCTCGGGACGCGGACGCGATCAGCTGCAGGCTCAATACGCCGACGAGATCAGCGCCGCCCTGCACATCGGTGATCGATTCGACTTGGCGCGCAAGCTATCCGACGCCGGGCGCACCATCGCCTACCACGCTGAGACGGGCATCCGGACAGCGGAGAACGCGCTGCCGCGCCGCGGGGTGACGGCGCTGGTGCGGCGGCCCAAGCGCCGCCCGCTGGACGAGGGCGTCGTCGAATACGCCGGGGAGATCGTGCTGGCCCGCGACGCACGCCCGGATACCGACGTGGGTCTGGTGTTGCGGGTGGCGGCGGCCTCGGCCGACACCGGGCTGCCGATCGGCGCCGCCACGCTGAGCCGCCTGGCCGCCAGCGCGCCGGAGATGCCGGTGCCCTGGCCGCGAGAGGCATTGGACGACTTGCTGGTTGTGCTGTCCGCCGGGCCGACCACGGTGGCGACGATCGAGGCCCTGGACCGCACCGGGCTGTGGGGGCGGCTGCTGCCGGAATGGGACGCCATCCGCGACCTGCCGCCCCGCGACGTCGCGCACAAATGGACGGTGGACCGCCACGTCATCGAGACGGCCGTCAACGCCGCACCGCTGTCCACCCGGGTGGCGCGACCCGACCTGCTCGCGCTCGGCGCGCTGCTGCACGACATCGGCAAGGGCCGCGGCGTCGACCACAGCGTGCTCGGGGCGGGCCTGGCCCTCGAGATCGGACCGAGGCTGGGCATGGCACCGGTCGAGGTCGATCTGCTCGCCCAGCTGGTGCGCCACCACCTGCTGTTGCCGGTGGTGGCCACCCGCAGCGACCTCAACGACCCCAAAACCATTGAGCGCGTGGTGAAAGCGCTCAGCGGTGACGCGCTGTTGCTCGAGGTCCTACACGCGCTGACCGAGGCGGACTCGAAGGCCACCGGTCCGGGGGTGTGGAGCGACTGGAAGGCGTCGCTGATCGAGGACCTGGTGCGGCGCTGCCGGCTGGTGATGGCCGGCGAGCCGCTTCCGAAGGTCGAACCCGCTGCGCCGCAATACCTTTCGCTCGCCGCCGATCGCGGCGTCCACGTGGAGATCAAGCCCAGCGGCGGTGAACGCCTGGACGTGGTGATGGCCGCGTCGGATCAGCGGGGGCTGGTGTCGAAAGCCGCCGCCGTGCTGGCGCTGAACTCGCTGCGCATCCACTCGGCCTCGGCCAGCACCCACGAGGGCTTCGCCATCGTCGAATTCGTGGTGTCGCCGCTGTTCGGTTCGCCGCCGGAAGCGGGCCTGCTGCGCCAGCAGTTCAGCGGCGCGCTCGCGGGCGACGTCGACGTGCTGGGCAGTTTGGAAAAGCGTGACAGCGACGCCGTCAGCGCGGCGACCAGCCGGGCCGGCGAGGTCCAGGTCGGGGTGCCCGTCACGCGGTCGAGCGCCCCGCCGCGCATCCTGTGGATCGACTCGGGCTCACCCGATCAGCTGATCGTCGAAGTCCGCGCGATGGACCGCCTCGGGCTGCTCGCGCTGCTGACCCGCGCGCTGGAGCGGGCGGGCACCGACATCGTGTGGGCGAAGGTCAACACCTTCGGGTCGACGGCGGCCGACGTCTTCTGTGTGACGGTGTCGGAACAGGCGGCCGCGGCGGCCGGCGACGCCGAGCACGGCGCGCGCGACGCGGTCGAGCAGGGTCTGCTGGCAGTGTTGGGCGGCCCCGCCGTCGAGGTGCTCGAAGAGCCCGTCGGCGACTAGCCGGATGACGCCAATGAGGCCCGTCAATCGGCGATCGGCGACTCGGACGTGCGCGTGCACGCAAGCGCGGCGATCACCGAGTCGGTGGTGAGGCAGACGATACCCATGCCCGGCATCTCCCGGTCCGCGTCGGTGGTCCAGCCCGAGATCGCGTCGTACACCGCGACGGTACGAAGGTCTCGTTCGGTGGCGTCGACGAGTGTGGAGCGTGGGCAGTTCGGATAGTTGCAACCGGCGACGACCACCGTGGTCACGCCCCGTTCGCAGAGGTGCTCAAGCAGTCGGGTCCCGAAAAAGGCGCTCCAACGCGGCTTGTAAAGGATGTGCTCGTCGGGCCCGACCTGCTGCGTGGCCCCGGCAAGCAAGATGTCTGGATCCAATTTCCGGACGGGCCCGAGGCCGTCGGCGAGTTGCGAACCGGGCGAGCCCGCAACGGCCTTGTCTCGCAGGGTTCGTCGACACAGATCGGCGTTGCTGCCGTCCGGTAGGTACAAGCGCACGACGTGCACGATCGGGCGCCCGCTGTCGCGGAAGGCAGCGGTCAGCCGCCGCACCGCGGGTAGTACCTCGGCGGTGCCGGCGATGTCGGTGACCCAGTCGCGCTGTAGGTCGATGGTGAGCAGGGCGCTGCGGGAGAACTCCGGGCTGAGGTAATCGTCCACGCCCGAGAACACTAGGTAGACCGTCGTCGCGGGTCTTGTACGTCGTTGCGCGCGAACCTGCCCGGTGTGGCCGCGAAGGTATGGCGGAAATGGCGATGAAGATGCGCCTGGTCGTAAAAGCCGCTTTCCGCGGCGGCATAAGCCACGGCGTGCCCTGCGGTGAGTAACTGTTGGGCGCATCGCAGCCGCAGTTGCAGCAGGTACCGGTGCGGGGTCACGCCCGTTTCGCGGCGAAAGGCGCGCAGCAATTGGAACCGGGGCAGGCCCGCGACGGTGGCGAGCTCGTCGAGGGTGGGTGTGCGCTGCAGGTCAGCAGCCAAGTGGCGCAGCACTTTTCCGACAGCAAGCGGCGGTTGTCTGGGGATCGTGCACCGCGCGTAGCGGGTGAGGATCTCGGTGCACACTGCTTCGAATTCTTCTCGAGCCGCCAGTGTCTGCTGGTTCGGACGACGGTGCAGCCGGACCAATCGATCAGCCAGCCGTGGGTCGTGCGGTGTCGAAACCGGGAAGGTCGGACGGTGCCCGGCGAGTTCTTCCAGCAGCGCCGGAGGGAGGTAGAAGACCCGGTAATCCCAGCCGTCGGCGGCCGCGGGACGTCCGGCGTGGATGGTGTCGGCATCCAGCAGCAGCAGGCTTCCCGCCGGCGCGTGTTCGGTGCCGCCGCGGTAGCGGACGGCCTCCACCCCACGCTCGATCGCGGCGACAGCGTACTCGCTGTGCGAGTGGGGGACGAAGTGGTGCGTGCGAAAGGACGCCGTCACCAACCGCATGTCATCGGGGCCATAGCGGTGCTCGACGACGTCCTGCATAGCTCAGTGTTACCCGACCGCCGTGTCGACGGTTACGAGTGCTCGGCGTTGAGCCGGCGCACGGCGTCGATGCGCGCCCGCAGCTGTTCGCGGCTCGCCGCCGCGATCGGGGGACCCCCGCAGCGGCGCCGCAGTTCGTTGTGAATCCAGCCGTGCGGCTTGCCCGTCCGGTGGTGGGCGATCGAGACGAGGGTGTTGAGCTCGCGGCGCAGCTCCCGAAGCTGGCCGTGCACCGTGGCGGGGGCTTCGACGGCCGCCGGCGATCCGGCCTCCTTCTGCAGGCGGGCCCGCTTCTGCAGCTGTTCGTCCTGACGCTGGTGCAGCAGCGCCCGCATCTGCTCGGCGTCGAGCAGCCCGGGGATGCCGAGGTAGTCGGCCTCCTCGTCGCTGCCGGCCGGCGCGGCGGTGCCGAACGATGATCCGTCGAAGATCAGCTGATCGAGCTCCGCGTCGGCGCCCAGCGAGGTGAACCCCTTGTCCAGGTCGGTCTTCTCGTCCTGCGTCTTGGTGGCGGGGTCGCCGTCGAGCGGGTCGCCCTCGGACGGGCGGTGCGGCTCGCCGAGCACGTGATTGCGCTGGGCCTCCAGCTCGCTGGCCAGCTGCAGCAGGTTGGGCACCGACGGCACAAAGATGCTGGCGATTTCCCCCGGGCGGCGCGACCGGACGAACCGGCCGATGGCCTGGGCGAAGAACAGCGGCGTCGAGGCGCTGGTGGCGTAGATCCCGACCGACAGCCGCGGCACGTCGACGCCCTCGGAGACCATGCGCACCGCGACCAGCCAGCGGCTGGTGCTCGCGGCGAATTCGCTGATCCGCGCCGACGAGCCCGGGTCGTCGGAGAGCACCAGCGTCGGCGCCTCGCCGGTCAGCTTGGTCAGCAGGGCGGCGTAGGCGCGCGCGGCGGTCTGATCCGAGGCGATGATCATGCCGCCGGCGTCGGGCACGTGCGTGCGCAGCTGGCGCAACCGCAGATCCGCGGCGGTGATCACCGCGGGCATCCATTCGCCGGCGGGGTCCAGCGCCGTGCGCCAGGCGCGCGCGGTCTGCTCGGCGGATAGCGGCTCGCCCAGCCGGGCCGCGTGCTCCTCGCCGGCGCTGTCGCGCCACCGCGCCTCCCCGGAGTAGGCGAGGAACACCACCGGCCGGACCACGCCGTCGGCCAGGGCGTCGGTGTAGCCGTAGGTGTGATCGGCCTGCGACCGCCGTATCCCGTCGGGCCCGGCCTCGTAGGTGACGAACGGGATGGGGCTGTCGTCGCTACGAAACGGCGTCCCCGTCAGGGCGAGCCGGCGGGTGGCGTCGCCGAAGGCCTCGCGGATGGCGTCGCCCCACGTCTTGGCGTCGCCGCCGTGGTGGATCTCGTCGAAGATGACCAGGGTCCTGCGCTGCTCGGTGCGCACCCGGTGCAGCGTCGGGTGCGCGGCGACCTGGGCGTAGGTGACCATCACGCCGTGAAACTCCGGCGCGATCCGCGGGTTGCTGTTGGAGAACTTCGGATCCAGGGCGATGCCGTAGCGCTGCGCGGCCTGGGCCCACTGAATCTTCAGATGCTCGGTGGGCACCACCACGGTGACGTGCTCGACGGCGCGCTGGCCCAGCAGTTCGGCCGCCACCCGCAGGGCGAACGTCGTCTTGCCCGAGCCCGGGGTGGCCACCGCCAGGAAGTCGCGCGGCTGGGCGGCGAGGTACTTGACCAGCGCCCTGCGCTGCCAGCCACGCAGCACGCGGGTGCCGCTGCTGTCGCTGGGATCGTCGTCGGCCCGCGCCTGGATGCTGCTGAGCGGCACCGACACAGGCCCCCCGTTCGTTGCTCGTCGATGTGGCCAACTCGATTGAGTCGCGGCTGTGAAATCTAGCACGCCAACGCTTTTCGGCGCAGTAACGACTCGACTGGCTATCGTGTCCGGCTCAACGTTTCGCGGGTCTGCAGCCACTCGTGGATGCGTGCGGCAACGTCGGCCCAGCCCGGTTCGAGCATCATGTTGTGGCCCATGGAAAAGAATTCCGGCTCGGTCCCATAGGCGCGCGCAGTGTTGCGCACCTCGCGGACGCTGACGAAGCCGTCGTACTCGGCGCCCAGGACCAGAATCGGCGTTCTCACCCGCTTGGTTCTGACGCGGCGGACGATCGGGTCGGTCATGGCGGCGCGGACGCTCTCGGCGCCGGCGCGTTGCCGGCAGGCTTCGACGACGTCCTCGGGTGTGTCGGGACAGAACAGGTACTCGCGGGCCAGCGCCGGGGTGGCGAGGAATTTCAGCAGCGTGGGATCGCTCCACGATTCCATCGTCATTGACGGCCGGCGGCGCCACACCCGCAACGCCAGCGTCAGCACGCCCTGCGGCGGCACCGAACCCACCAGCACCGCGGCCGGGGCGTCTCGGTCTTCGAGGTAGCGCTGGACCACGAACCCGCCGAGCGAATGGCCGATCAGGATCGGCGCGCCGCCCAGGTCGTCGGCCACCGAACGGACGTCGTCGATGTAGTCGGCCATGGACACCTTCGGCAGCGGCTTGGGGCTGGGGCTGGCGCCGTGCCCACGCAGGCTCATGGCGACCGCGCGGTAGCCGGCGTCGGCGAAGTAGTCCAGGAAGTGTTCCCAGCACCAGGCGCCATGCCAGCCGCCGTGCACGAAGAGCAGCGGCACCGGATGCGCTTCGCTGCAGGACCCTTTGCCGATCACCTCGAGCACTCGACCATTCAAACCCGCTCGCCGTCCCCGCGAGACTGAAACCACGAACATCATTCCCGGCGTGTCGTGTGCACAGTTTCAGTGTCGCGGTCGGCGGGCGGCGACGAATCCGCCGCACCGGGCTCCACTAGGCTGGCGGGGTGTTTGAATCGCTGTCCGACCGATTGACCGGTGCCCTCGCGGGGCTGCGCGGCAAGGGTCGATTGACCGACGCCGATATCGAGGCGACCACCCGCGAGATTCGGCTGGCGCTGCTGGAAGCCGACGTGTCGCTGCCCGTGGTGCGCGCGTTCGTCACCCGGATCAAGGATCGCGCCAAGGGCGCGGAGGTCTCCGGTGCGCTCAACCCGGCGCAGCAGGTCGTCAAGATCGTCAACGAAGAACTCATCGGCATCCTGGGCGGCCAGACCCGGCAGCTGGCGTTCGCCAAGACGCCGCCGACCGTGGTGATGCTCGCCGGTCTGCAGGGTTCCGGTAAGACGTCGCTGGCCGGCAAGCTGGCCGCCTGGCTGCGCGGGCAGGGGCACACCCCGCTGCTGGTCGCGTGCGACCTGCAGCGCCCGGCCGCCGTCAACCAGCTGCAGGTCGTCGGTGAGCGGGCCGGGGTGCCGGTGTTCGCGCCGCATCCCGGCGAGTCGCCCGGATCCGGGCCCGGCGACCCGGTCGCGGTCGCGGCCGCGGGGCTCGCCGAGGCGCGGGCCAAGCACCACGACGTCGTCATCGTCGACACCGCCGGCCGGCTGGGTATCGACGACGAGCTGATGGCGCAGGCCGCGGCGATCCGCGACACCATCAATCCCGACGAAGTGCTGTTCGTCCTCGACGCGATGATCGGTCAGGACGCCGTCACCACCGCCGAGGCGTTCCGCGAGGGCGTCGGCTTCACCGGGGTGGTGCTGACCAAGCTCGACGGTGACGCCCGCGGTGGTGCCGCGCTCTCGGTGCGTGAGGTGACCGGCGTCCCAATCCTTTTCGCCTCCACCGGCGAGAAGCTGGAGGACTTCGACGTCTTCCACCCCGACCGGATGTCGAGCCGCATCCTGGGCATGGGCGACGTGCTGAGCCTGATCGAGCAGGCCGAGCAGGTCTTCGATGCCGAACAGGCCGAGGCCGCCGCCGTCAAGATCGGCAGCGGCGAGCTCACGCTCGAGGACTTCCTGGAACAGATGCTGGCCATCCGCAAGATGGGCCCGATCGGCAACCTGCTGGGCATGCTGCCCGGCGCCGGGCAGATGAAGGACGCGCTGGCCCAGGTCGACGACCGCCAGCTGGACCGCCTGCAGGCCATCATCCGCGGCATGACCCCGGCCGAGCGCGCCGATCCGAAGATCATCAACGCGTCGCGGCGGCTGCGCATCGCCAACGGGTCGGGCGTCACGGTGTCCGAGGTCAACCAGCTGGTGGATCGCTTCTTCGAGGCCCGCAAGATGATGTCGTCCATGCTCGGCGGCATGGGCATCCCCGGTATCGGCCGCAAGTCGGCGACGCGAAAGTCCAAGGGGGCCAAGGGCAAGGCGGGCAAGAAGGGCAAGAAGGGCGGACGCGGTCCGACGCCGCCGAAGGCGCGCAACCCGCTGATGCAGGGCATGCCGGCCGGATTCCCCGATCTGTCGCAGATGCCCGAGGGCCTCAACGAGCTGCCGCCCGGTCTGGCCGACTTCGATCTGTCCAAGCTGAAGTTCCCGGGCAAGTCGTGACGATCGCGAGCGCGGCCGCGCCGCGCGAAGCGGGTCGTCACGGTCGGAAGTAGCCGCCCGGTGCGCATGCACGTGCGGGGCGTGGGGCTGCCCGACGAGACCGCGATCGACCTGTGGATCGTCGACGGCCGCATCAGCGCCGAACCGGTCGCCGGCGCCGACACCGTCTTCGACGGCGGCTGGATCGTGCCCGGGCTGGTCGACGCCCACTGCCACGTCGGCCTCGGGGACCACGGCGAGATCCCGCTGGACGACGCGATCGCCCAGGCCGAGATCGAACGCGATGTCGGCGCGCTGCTGCTGCGGGACTGCGGTTCGCCCACCGACACCCGCAGCCTCGACGACCGCGACGATCTGCCCCGCATCATCCGCGCCGGGAAGCATCTGGCCAGGCCGAAGCGGTACGCGGCGGGCTTCTCGCGCGAGCTGGAAGACGAATGGCAACTGCCCGCGGCGGTCGCGCAGGAGGCCAAGCGCGGCGACGGGTGGATCAAGCTGGTCGGCGACTGGATCGACCGCAGCGTCGGCGACCTGGCCCCGCTGTGGTCCGACGACGTGCTCAAGGCCGCCATCGACACCGCGCACGCCCACGGCGCCCGCGTCACCGCGCACGTCTTCAGTGAGGACGCGCTGCCCGGTCTGATCAACGCCGGCATCGACTGCATCGAGCACGGCACCGGCCTGACCGACGAGACGATCGAGCTGATGGTCTCCCGCGGCACCGTGCTGGTCCCGACGCTGGTCAACATCGTGGAGAACTTCCCCGGGATCGCCGCGGCCGCCGCGAAGTATCCGGCGTATGCCGCGCACATGCGCGACCTGCACGCCCGCGGCCTGTCCCGGATCGCCGCGGCCCGCGAGGCGGGCGTGCCGATCTACGCCGGCAGCGACGCGGGCACCATGGTGGCGCCCGGGCGGATCGCCGACGAGGTCGAGGCGCTCAAGAGCATCGGGATGAGCCCGACCGAGGCGCTGGGCGCCGCGTGCTGGGACGCGCGTCGCTGGCTCGGCCGGCCCGGCCTCGACCACGGCGCCTCGGCCGACCTGCTGTGTTACGCGCAAGACCCGCGGTCGGGCCCCGCCGTGCTGAAGAGTCCCGATCTGATCATGTTGCGCGGCAAAGTCTTTCGCTCACCCGCCTAGCCGCGCGCCGCGCGGGCTTTCCCATGATGGCCGCGCACCCGGGCCGCCGCGCCGAGCGCACCGCGGTTGCGCCCGCGGCGCCGCCCGGTGGCGCACACTGAGCCCACAGCCGGGTCGATTCCTTCAGTTTCGCTGAGAAAAGATTGCGAGTGCTTGCTATCTATGTTAGCGTTCCGGCCATCGACGACCTGGAGGAACCATGGCCTACGACGTGATCATTCGCGACGGATTGTGGTTCGACGGCACCGGCAGCGCGCCGCTGACCCGCACGCTCGGCATCCGCGACGGCGTGGTGGCCACGGTCGGCACCGAGCCGCTGGATGAGACCGGCTGCCCCGAGGTGATCGACGCGGCCGGCAAATGGGTGGTGCCCGGCTTCCTCGACGTGCACACCCATTACGACGCCGAGGTGCTGCTGGATCCCGGGCTGCGCGAGTCGGTGCGCCACGGCGTCACCACCGTGCTGCTGGGCAACTGCTCGTTGTCGACGGTCTACGCCGATTCCCAGGACGCCGCCGACCTGTTCAGCAGGGTGGAGGCGGTGCCGCGCGAATACGTGTTCGGCGCACTGGATTCCCACCGCACCTGGTCGACGGCCGCGGAGTACATCAAGGCGATCGACGCCCTGCCACTGGGACCCAATATCGGTTCGCTGCTTGGACATTCGGACCTGCGGACCGCGGTGCTCGGGCTGGATCGGGCCACCGACGCCGCGGTGCGGCCCACCGAGGCCGAGCTGGAGAAGATGGCCGACCTGCTGGGCGAGGCGCTCGACGCCGGTGTGCTCGGCATGTCCGGGATGGATGCGGCCATCGACAAACTCGACGGTGAACGCTTCCGCTCGCGTGCCCTGCCGTCCACCTTCGCGACGTGGCGGGAGCGCCGCAGGCTGATCAAGGTGCTGCGCAAGCGCGGCCGAATCCTGCAGAGCGCCCCGAACGTGGCGAAGCCGTCAACCGGAATGCTCTTCTTTCTGGCCAGCAGCCGGATATTGAACTGGGGCAAGGGTGTTCGGATGAGCATGCTGGTGTCCGCCGACGCCAAGTCGATGCCGCTGTCGGTCTACGTCTTCGGCCCCGGGACTCGGCTGCTGAACAGGCTGCTGGGCGCCAGCGTGAAATTCCAGCACCTGCCGGTGCCGTTCGAGTTGTACTCCGACGGCATCGACCTGCCGGTCTTCGAGGAGTTCGGCGCCGGAACGGCCGCCCTGCACCTGCGGGACCAGTTGGAGCGCAACGAGTTACTGGCGGACAAGGAATACCGCCGCAAATTCCGCCGCGAGTTCGACCGCGTCAAGCTCGGACCGTCGCTGTGGCACCGCGACTTCCATGACGCCGTCATCGTCGAATGTCCGGATGAGTCGTTGATCGGCAGGAGCTTTGGCGAGATCGCCGACGAGCGTAAGCTGCACCCGCTCGACGCCTTTTTGGACGTGCTTGTCGAAAACGGAGAACGCAATGTCCGCTGGACCACCGTCGTGGCCAACCATCGGCCCAAGCTGCTGGACGCGCTGGCCACCGAAGGCAGTGTGCACATGGGCTTTTCGGACGCCGGGGCGCACCTGCGCAACATGGCCTTTTACAACTTCGGGCTGCGAATGCTCAAGCGCACCCGGGACGCCTACCGGGCCGGCGCGCCCTTCATGTCGATCGAGCACGCGGTGCACCGGCTCACCGGTGAACTGGGCGAGTGGTTCGGCATCGACGCCGGCACGCTGCGCCAGGGCGACCGCGCGGACTTCGTGGTGATCGACCCGGCCGGGCTCGACGAGTCCGTCGACGGCTACCACGAGGAGGCGGTGCCGTTCTACGGCGGCCTGCGGCGCATGGTCAACCGCAACGACGACGCCGTAATCGCCACCGGGGTGGGCGGCGTGGTGGTCTACGGCGGCAGCCACTCCAAGGGCGAATTCCGGGACGGCTACGGCAAATCGGTGCGGTCGGGCCGCTACCTGCGGGCGGGGGAGCGCGCGCGTCGGGAACGCGGCGCGCTGAGCGTCACCGCCTGACATGGCCAGGACCCAGCAGCAGCGCCGCGAGGAAACCGTCGGGCGGCTCATCGACGCGTGCATCGCCACCATCATCGAGGTCGGCTACGCGCGGGCATCCGCCGCGGTGATCACCAAGCGGGCCGGGGTGTCGGTGGGCGCGCTGTTCCGGCACTTCGACACCATGGGCGATTTCATGGCCGCGACCGCGTCCGAGGTGTTGCGCCGCCAGCTGGAGTCGTTCACCAAGGGGGTCGCCGAGATACCCGCCGACCGGCCGGCGCTGGAGGCGGCGCTGGGGATCTTGCGCGACATCACCAGCGGCCCGGCCAACGCCGTCATCTACGAGCTGCTGGTGGCCGCCCGCACCGACGAAAAGCTCAGGGAGACTTTGCAACACGAGCTGGGGCAGTACGCCGCGAAGATCCACGACGCCGCACGCGCGCTGCCTGGCGCCGACCGCTTTCCCGAGGACACCTTCCCGGTGTTCGTGGCGTTGATGACCAACGTGTTCGACGGGGCCGCGGTGGTGGAAGGCGTTCTGCCGCAACCAGAAATCGCGGCACAGCGCATTCCCGTCCTGATGGCGCTGCTCACCGCGGCGCTACCCGACGCCGCTCCTGAGTGAGTTACAGCGAACCGATGCTGGACTGCGGGCTTTGCGCGAATCCCCAGTCGAACAACGTCGCCGCCTGATCCCAGTACGTCGGTCCGCCCTCTTTGATCAGCCCGTACATCATCGCGATCACCAGCCGGCGGCCCCCGCGGGCGGCGGCCCCGACGAAGGTCTTGCGGGCGGCGTTGGTGAACCCGGTCTTGCCGCCGATCGCGCCGGGGTAGCGCTGCAGCAACTCGTCCTGGTTGGTGATCGGGTGATCGCCGTTATCGCCGGGGAACATCGCCGACGGCTCGGCGGTGATCTGCGCGAACACCGGGTTGGCCATCGCGGCGCGGAAGATGACCGCCAGGTCGTGCGCAGTCGACGCGCCCGAACCCCCCGGCCCGTCCAGCCCGGACGGTGTCGCCGCGTGCGTGTTGGTGGCGCCCAGCGAGGCCGCCTTGGCGTTCATCTTGGCGACCGTGGCGTCCGGGCCGCCCAGCATGTGCGCCAGCGTGTTGGCGGCGTCGTTACCCGAGACCAGCAACAGGCCGTCGAGGAGTTGGCGCGCGGTGTAGGTGCGGCCCGGTTTGATGCCGACGCAGTTGCACTCCACCTGGGTGTCGGCGGCGTCGGCGACGACGGTCGAGTCTAGGCTCACCGAGTCCAGGACCACCTGGGCCAACAGCGTCTTGATGGTGCTCGCCGGCGGGTGGGCCACGTTCTGGTCGCGCCCGGCCAACACCTGCCCGCTGTCCAGGTCGGCCACGATCCAGGTCTGCGCCGGACCGTCGGGAATGGGCATCGAGCCGACCGGCTGCATGCTGTCCGCCCACGCGGTGGACATGGCGACGGTGGCGGTGCAGGTACCGACTGCGACGACGGTAGCGGCCACCCTGAGCCCCAGGGCCGTGAGCTTGCGCATGGCCGCAAAGTCTAACTTCCGCCCCTGCCCGGGGCGGATCTTCAGTACTGTCCGATGCATGTTGAGCCTGGAAGAGATCTCGGATCGGCTCGAGATCCAGCAGCTGCTGGTGGATTACTCCACCGCCATCGACAACCGGCGATTCGACGATCTGGACAACGTGTTCACGCCCGATGCCTACATCGACTACACGGCTCTCGGCGGCATCGAGGGTCGGTACCCGGAGGTGAAGAAGTGGCTGGCCGAGGTGCTGCCCAACTTCCCGGTGTATGCCCACATGCTCGGCAACTTCTCGGTCCGGATCGAGGGGAACACGGCCTCGTCGCGGGTGATCTGCTTCAACCCCATGGTGCTTGGTGGCACCAAGGACGGCGAAGAGGAAAGAGCGCTGTTCTGCGGGCTCTGGTACGACGACGAGTTCGTGCGCACGCCCGACGGCTGGCGCATGACCCGGCGGGCGGAGACGAAGGTCTTCCAGAAGGTGATGTGAGTCGGCAACATGAGCCCCGCTTGTCACCGCGTGCGCGATTTCTGATCACCGCCCCTGGTCTGGCACAATGGGCGGCTGTCCGCCGAGCGATCACCGTTTCTTTTCGGGGCCCGGCCGGTCACTACACGCGAGGCAAAACCGGATCCGGGCATCGGGCCCCGATCGCCGAATTGCAGCGTGACACACACAGGAGAATCGCTTAACCATGGCTGTGAAGATCAAGCTCACCCGGCTTGGCAAGATCCGCAATCCCCAGTACCGCATCGCCGTCGCCGACGCCCGCACCCGGCGCGACGGCCGCTCCATCGAGGTCATCGGCCGCTACCACCCCAAGGAAGACCCGAGCCTCATCGAGATCAACTCCGAGCGCGCCCAGTACTGGCTGTCCGTGGGCGCCCAGCCCACCGAGCCCGTGCTCAAGCTGCTGAAGATCACCGGCGACTGGCAGAAGTTCAAGGGCCTGCCCGGCGCCGAGGGCCGCCTGAAGGTCGCCCCGGCCAAGCCCAGCAAGCTCGAACTGTTCAACGCCGCCCTGGCCGAGGCCGATGGCGGCCCGACCACCGAGGCCGCGAAGCCGAAGAAGAAGGCCCCCGCCAAGAAGGCGGCGAAGGGCACAGAGGAGTCTGCCGACGCCGCCGAGCCGCAGGCCGCGGCCGAGGCCCCGGCGGAGACCGCCGCGCGGGCCGAGGCGCCCGCCGAGGGCGGCGAGCAGGCCGAGTCGACCACCGAAAGCTGATCGGGGCGATGAGTACGGTTGTCGTTGACGCTGTTGAGCACCTGGTTCGCGGGATTGTCGACAACCCCGACGACGTCCGGGTGGACATGGTGACCAGCCGCCGGGGACGGACGGTCGAGGTGCACGTCCATCCCGACGATCTGGGCAAGGTGATCGGTCGCGGGGGTCGCACCGCGACCGCATTGCGCACGCTCGTCGCCGGGATCGGCGGTCGCGGCATCCGCGTCGACGTGGTGGACACCGACCAGTAGCGGGGCGCGGCTCATGGAACTCCCTTGGAGTTGACCGTCGGGCGCGTGGTGAAAGCCCACGGCATCAGCGGCGAGCTGGTGGTGGAAATCCGCACCGACGATCCCGCCGCCCGGTTCTCGCCGGGTAACACGTTGCGCGCCAAGCCCTCTCGCGGGGGGACGGAGCGCAGCTGTGTCATCGAGAGTGCGCGCGAGCACGGCGGGCGGCTGCTGGTGCGGCTGGCCGGGGTCACCGACCGCGACGCCGCCGACGCGCTGCGCGGCACCCTGTTCGTGGTCGACTCCGAGGACCTGCCCGACATCGACGAGGCGGACACCTACTACGACCATCAGCTCGAAGGCCTGCGCGTGCATACCACCGCCGGCGAGCAGGTGGGCGTCGTCGCCGAGGTGTTGCACACCGCGGCCGGTGAACTGCTCGCAGTGCGGCGCGAGTCCGGCGACCAGGAGCGGGAAGTGTTGGTGCCGTTCGTGTCCGCGATCGTCACCGCGGTGTCCCTCGACGACGGCACCGTCGAGATCGATCCGCCCGAAGGCCTGCTGGACCTGTAGGCCCTCGATATGAGAATCGACGTCGTCACGATCTTTCCGGCCTACCTGGATCCGCTGCGGCAATCGTTGCCGGGCAAGGCGATCCGGTCCGGCCTGGTCGATCTGCGGGTTCATGACCTGCGGCGCTGGACGTATGACGTGCACCGCTCGGTCGACGACGCGCCCTACGGCGGCGGCCCGGGCATGGTGATGAAGGCGCCGGTGTGGGGCGAGGCGCTCGACGAAATCGCCTCGGAGGAAACACTTTTGGTTGTTCCCACCCCGGCCGGCCGCCTGTTTACGCAGGCGACGGCCGCGCGCTTCAGCGCCGAGACCCACCTGGTGTTCGCCTGCGGACGCTACGAGGGCATCGACCAGCGGGTCATCGACGACGCCGCGCGGCGCATGCGGGTCGAAGAGGTCTCGATCGGCGACTACGTGCTGCCCGGCGGCGAGTCGGCGGCCGTGGTGATGATCGAGGCCGTGCTGCGCCTGCTCGACGGGGTCCTTGGCAATCCCGCGTCGCACCGCGAGGATTCGCACTCGCCGGCACTGGACCGGCGTCTGGAGGGACCCAGCTACACGCGGCCACCGAGCTGGCGCGGGCTGGACGTCCCCGAGGTGCTGCTGTCGGGTGACCACGCGCGGGTCGCCGCCTGGCGCCGCGAGATCTCGCTGCAACGCACCCGCGAACGCCGGCCGGAACTGCTAGAGCCCGAATTGTCAGCGCCCGAATTGTCAGTGCCCGACGACGACTCGGCTCGTTAAAGCCCGTGCCGGGGCGCCTCGATGCGACCCTCGGGAAATATCGTCTTGACCGCCCGGGTGATGGTGTCGCGGGCGGTGGCGTCGTCGGCGGGCTGCAGGGACTGGACCACCATGATGTAGCGGCGGTCGGCCCCGATCACGCCGGTCGACAAATGCATCCAGTCGCTGCCGATGCAGCACATCCAGCCCTGCTTGACCGCGACCGGCTCGGCGTACAGGCCGTCCGGGATCCCGAATCGCTGCGGGTAGCCGTCCAGCCCGGTGGGGGTGGACTGGGCCAGGTCGTTGACGATGATTTTGGCGTCGTCGGCCGGCAGCCCGCCCGAGCCGTCCAGCAGCATCTCGTAGTAGCGGATCAGATCCGTCACCGAGCTCATGGTGTTCCACCAGCGCCCGTCGCTGGGCGGGGTGGTGGAGGCCAGGCCGTAGCGGGCGGCCACCTCGGTGATGATGGCGGCCCCGCCGCCCTGACCCCAGAACCTCTCGGCCGCGCCGTCGTCGGAGGACTGCAGCATGATGTCGAGCGCCTGGCGGTCGTCGGCGCTCAGCGGCGTCTTGCCCTCGGATTCGTGCAGCAGCAGATCGTCGGCGATGAACAGCTTCGCCACCGACGCGGTGCCGATGATCTGGCTGTTGCCGTTGGCGATCAGCTGGTGGGTGGTGCGGTCGAGGATGGCCACCGACAGGGCGGCGCCGCTGCCGGCGGCCTCGTCGGCGGCCTGCTGGATGCGGGCCTGCAGCTGGGAGAATCCGGGGTTCGCCAGCGCCTGCGGCGGCTGGGACGGGGCGGCCGCCTCCAGCCGCACGGTGGCGGACTGCGGGGGACCCGATGGGGGAGCTGAGGTGGGGGGCGCGGAGATGACCCGAACGGGCGCGGTGACCGGCAGGGTGTACACCTTCGCCTGGACGAGCGCCTCGGAGCCGGCGGCAACCACCAACGTCACCGCCGCGGTGGCGGTGACCAGCGTCAGCGGACGTACCCGCATTCGTCTCCTCCGGCGTGACTGCGACACAGTGCAAGGGCGGGACCCGTCGCGCCACCTGCACCGGCCATCACGCTTGCGTGCGGGTAGCGCGTTCTGACCCCAGTCATATGTACCATTTACCAGCGCGTTTGGCGCGTCACGAACCGCCGACTTGCTGTGATTTTCGCGGCACGCGCCCCGTCTGGCACAATTGACCAGTTGTCTCCAGCGGTTGCAGGCCGGTTGAGCCGTTTCCCGCCTGCTGCGAGATACGCCAGAAAGCCCGAAACCATCGGCTTGGCGACCGCCCCACACCTGCGTGTGGGTAGCTGCCGCCGGCCGCGACCGCAAGGAAGTGTCTCGCATGAACCGGCTGGACTTCGTCGATCAGGCGTCGCTGCGCGACGATATCCCGGTTTTCGGCCCGGGCGACACCATCAACGTGCACGTGAAGGTCATCGAGGGCGCCAAGGAGCGCATCCAGGTGTTCAAGGGCGTGGTGATCCGCCGCCAGGGCGGTGGCATCCGTGAGACCTTCACCGTCCGCAAGGAGAGCTATGGCGTCGGCGTCGAGCGCACCTTCCCGGTGCACTCGCCCAACATCGACCACATCCAGGTGGTGACCCGCGGTGACGTCCGCCGCGCGAAGCTGTACTACCTGCGTGAACTGCGCGGCAAGAAGGCCAAGATCAAGGAGAAGCGCTGAGCCGGGACGCCTTGGCGGCGCTGATGATTCGTCCTTCGGCCCTCCGGTGCGGATCGCTTGCCGGTTTACCGGGCCACAACGTGGGCTGGCTACGCTGATCTCGTGACCGATACCGCGGATTCATCGAAGCCCGAGCCCCACGCCGGCGAGTCAGATCCGAAGGTCTCCACCCGCAACCTTCAGATGCGGCCGGACGACGCCGCGACGACCGCCGAGTCGATCCCCGAACCGGCGCCGGTGACGGAAACACCCGAGGCGGCCGATCCGGCGGACCCCAAGCGTTCGACGTTGCGCGAATTCGCGATCCTGGCGGTGATCGCCGTGGTCCTCTACTACGTCATGTTGACCTTCGTGGCGCGGCCCTACCTGATCCCGTCGGAATCCATGGAGCCCACGCTGCACGGGTGCACGGGCTGCGTCGGCGACCGGATCATGGTCGACAAGGTCAGCTACCGCTTCAGCGCGCCGCGCCCCGGCGACGTCATCGTCTTCAAGGGCCCGCCGCCGTGGAACCTCGGCTACAAGTCGATCCGTTCCAACAACACCGTGCTGCGCTGGGTGCAGAACGCCCTGTCCTTCGTCGGTTTCGTGCCGCCGGACGAAAACGACCTGGTCAAGCGCGTCATCGCGGTCGGCGGGCAGACGGTGCAATGCCGGGCCGACACCGGGCTGACGGTCGACGGCAAGCCGCTCAAGGAGCCGTACCTGGACCGCAACACCATGGCGGCCGACCCGTCGGTCTACCCGTGCCTGGGCAGCGAGTTCGGGCCGGTCGCCGTCCCGGCGGGACGGCTGTGGGTGATGGGCGACAACCGGACGCACTCGGCGGACTCGCGCGCCCACTGCACCAGCGTGCCGGCCGAAGCCCTCAAGGGGGTGTTGTGCACCGGCGACCCCACCTCGGGAACCGTGCCGGTGTCCAACGTGATCGGGAAAGCCAGGTTCATCGTGTGGCCGCCGTCCCGGTGGGGTGGCGTGGGATCGGTGAACCCGCAGCAGAGTAAGTAACCATGGCCACGACGTGGCCGCCGCGGACGGTGATCCGTAAGTCGTCGGGGTTACGCACCCTGGAATCGGCGCTGTACCGCAGCGGGTTGGGCCCGGTGGCCGGCGTCGACGAGGTCGGTCGCGGCGCCTGCGCCGGACCGCTGGTGGTGGCGGCCTGCGTGCTCGGGCCGGGGCGAATGGAAAGCCTTGCCGCCCTTGATGATTCGAAGAAGCTCACCGAGGCCGCCCGGGAAAAGCTGTTCCCGTTGATTCGCCGCTATGCGCTGGCCTACCACGTGGTGTTCATCCCGCCCGCGGAGGTGGACCGGCGCGGCGTGCACGTCGCCAACATCGAGGGGATGCGCCGTGCCGTCGCCGGGCTGTCCGTGCGGCCCGGCTACGTGCTGAGCGACGGCTTCCGGGTGCCCGGCCTGGCCGTGCCGTCGCTGCCGGTCATCGGCGGCGACGCCGTCGCGGCGTGTATCGCGGCGGCCAGCGTGCTGGCGAAGGTCAGCCGGGACCGGTTGATGGTGGCCATGGAGGCCGACCATCCCGGTTATGGCTTCGCCCTGCACAAGGGCTACAGCACGCCGGCGCACAGCACGGCGCTCGCGCGGCTGGGCCCGTGCCCCGAGCATCGTTATTCGTTCATCAACGTGCGGCGCGTGGCCAACGGCGCGGGCGGCCGGGTGGTGGCCGAGTGCAAACCGGACCCACCGCTGCAGCGCGACGAATCTCGGTGAGGAAAGATGGGAAATAGGATTCCCACCCCGGCGATCGGCGGCTAGCGCCGGGAGGTCCGGGAAACTGTCTTCGGAGAAGGACGTCTGAGCAGATGAGTGCAGAAGATCTCGAAAAGTATGAGACCGAGATGGAGCTCTCGCTGTACCGCGAATACAAGGACATCGTCGGCCAGTTCAGCTACGTCGTGGAGACCGAACGGCGCTTCTACCTGGCCAACAGCGTGGAGATGACGCCGCGCAACGCCGACGGCGAGGTCTACTTCGAGCTGCGCCTGTCCGACGCCTGGGTGTGGGACATGTACCGGCCGGCGCGGTTCGTCAAGCAGGTTCGGGTGGTCACCTTCAAAGACGTCAACATCGAAGAGGTCGAAAAACCCGAGTTGCGGCTGCCCGAATAGCCGCCGTCAGATATTGGTCGGAAGCTCGCCGGGCGTGGGCAGCTGGCCCCGCTGGTCGATGACCTCCCGCGCGACGTCGGCCAGCTTGATGTTGAGCGCCTGGGAGTGGCGCCGCAGCAGATCGAACGCCGCGTCCTCGTCCATGTCGTGCAGCATCATCAACATGCCGACGGCCTTGCCGATCTCGCGGTTGCTGAGCAGCCCGCGGCGCAGGCTGGCGGAGTCCTCGCCCTTGGCGACCGCGTTGATGGCGACACTGGCGAACGCGGCCAGCACCGCGGCCCGCCCGGCGGACTCGGAGTCGAACATGTTCGGGGTGTCGCTGAACC
>NZ_LZLL01000042.1:0-1307 GCF_001669335.1 Mycobacterium sp. 1245852.3
TGTCGAGGCCGCCGCCGGTGAACCTTTCGTTTCCGACACGAAATCGGGCACGAGGGCCGAACGCAGGGCGAAGCTGAAAGCGTTTGTCGCGGAATACCTCAGCGCCTACCACGTGGAAAATCCGGACGACGGATGCGTGATGCCGACCCTCAGCGCCGATGTGGCGCGGGCGGGAGTGTCCACTCGGGACGCGTACGAACACAAGATCAACGCGCTGGCGGGGCGGATGGCGGAGCTATTTGACGGCGCGGACCCGGAACGCCGGGCGTGGAGCCTGGTCGCGCTGATGGTGGGGGCGGTGTCGATCTCGCGCGCCATGTCTGATCCCGCCAGGCAGGCCGAGGTGCTCGACGCCGCGAATAAGACCGCGGACAGGCTCATTTCACCCGGCAAACGACGCATATGACCGGCGGCGGCACGCGGGCTTAGCGACCTTGGGTCGTTTGACGCGTGCTCTCCTAGCCGAGGTGCGTCGCGAACCAGTCCCGGGCCGCCCCGGCCGCCAGCGCGAACCCGTCGCCCGTGTACGCCGCGAAGTGGCCGCCGGGCACGAAAACGATCTTCTTTGGTTCGGCCGCGGTCTGGTACGCGGCCGCCGCCAGGCTCCCACCGGTCAAGTTGTCCTCGCGACCGACGATCATGAGCAACGGCGTTGGTGTGATGTCGGGCAGGTAGCGCGCCGGTTCGTACCCGTAGAAGTTGTCCACGCTTCGCAACGAGACCTCATTGGGCCATTGCGGATCCAGCGCCGCGCGCGCCTCGGTGAAGAACGCGTAGGCGTCCGAAGTGGGCAGGCCCACCAGCGTGGTTGGCTCCGCCCCGACGACTGGCACCATTTCCGGTGGGGCGCCGCGAGCGCGGGCTCGCCGGTCCGCGGTGAACCGCTGGGGGCCGACCACCTGATTGTTCACCCGGGCAAGGTTGGCATAGGTCGACCGGCCGCTGATGAACGGCGCCTGGCCGCAAACGGCCTGCACTCGCCGGTCGATCGCGGCGACAACGAACGCGTGCGCCGCCGAGAAGCTCGTTCCCCAGACGCCGATACGATCGGGGTCGACCCCGGATCGGTTCTGCGCGTAGGTGATTGCATGCTGGTAGTCGCGGATCTGCTCCCATGGGTCGACTTCGTGGCGTGGCTTGCCGGGCGCTGTCCCCGACTCGCCCCAGCCCCGATGGTCGAAGACCAGCACGCAAAGTCCCGCCGCCGCGAACACCTCGGCAAACTTGTCGAGGTGCATCTTCTTCGTTGACGTCCATCCGTGCGCCATGACCACACAGGAACTCGCCCTCCCCGCTCGGCGCTCTCG
>NZ_LZLL01000043.1:0-632 GCF_001669335.1 Mycobacterium sp. 1245852.3
GCGGGCAGTCCTACACCGCCACCACCCTGGGCGAGCTGGAAAAGAGCTACAACGCCATCGAGAACGAGATCGGCTACCGCACGGTGCCGGGGCCGGGCAGCTCCGGCTGGCTGCGGCTGGCCGTGCTGACCGCCCTGATCGCGACCGCGCTGGCACTGCTGATCAACCGGCGCCTGCCCAGCTGACTCAGGCGGGCAGCCTGCGGTTCAGCAGGAGCCCGGCCAGGATGGCGCCGGCCAGGACGAACGCGCCGAGCAGCATCCAGGCCAGGCTGGCGTCGCCCTTCACGGTTTCGTAGCCGATCTGGCGCTGCAGCGTCGAGTACACGTTCTTCAGCGAGTCCAGGCTGTCGGCGTGGAACGACTGCCCGCCGGACAGCTTGGCCACCATCTTCATCTGGTCGGTCGAGACCGGGACGGCGATGCGCTGCCCGTCCATCTCGATCTCGCCGCCCTTGGTCCCGAACGAGATCGTCGAGATCGGCACGCCCTCGTCCTTGGCCAGCCGCGCCGCCGTGTAGATGCCGTCGTGCGGATCGCTGGGATTGGAAGGCTTGTTCTCGCCGCCGTCGGAGAGCAGCACGATGCGGGCCGGCGGCGGTTTGTCGCCACCGGCGACCGCGGTGGCGCTGA
>NZ_LZLL01000044.1:0-3545 GCF_001669335.1 Mycobacterium sp. 1245852.3
GGCGTACGCAATGACCCGCTAGGACGCCTTCACCCACACTGCGGATCGCATCGACTAATCCACAAGCCAATCCAGCACCGAAAATCACCATCGGTCCCCAAGAAAGGACACCGACAATGGGACTTCTTGACACCAACGTTCCAGCCATGGTCTCGGCCGGCCACAGCTTCGGTCAGAACGTGGCCATCTACAAGAGCACCCTCGCCGCCGCTGAGCAATCCGCCCAGGCCGCCCAGGCCTTCCACAAGGGCGACTCGGCGGTGGCCTTCCAGGCGGCTCACGCCCGCTTCGTCGAAACCGCCAACAAGGTCAACGCGCTGCTGGCCATCGCCGAGCAGAACGTGCACGAAGGCGCGACCACCTACACCACCGCCGACACCAACGCGGCCGGCGAATACGTCATGTAGCAGCCCGGGGGCAACCCCGGCTACACACCCACTAGACGAAGCGAAAGGTACAGCTCATGAGCCAAATCACTTACCAGTACCCGGCGATGCTCGCGCACGTCGGCGAGATGCGGGGCCACAACGCCGCGCTGCGCTCGATCGGTTCCACCATCGGCACCGAGCAGGCCGCCTTGGCCGCCAACTGGCAAGGCGACACCGGTCAGACCGCCAACCAGTGGCTGAGCCAGTGGAACCAGGCGCAAGAGGAGCTTGCTCAGCGCCACAACAACCTGGTCGAGATCCACGAGCAGAACACGATGAACATGATGAACTACGACCAGAACGAAGCGGCCAAGTGGGTTTAACCCGGCGCAACTAGCTCCAACGCAGACAGGTGGGGCGGTCACCGTTTCGGGTGACCGCCCCACCTGCGCATTGGGCGACAGGGTCTTTCGACGCTGTCTGAGCTTCCGCCCCGTCCTGTCTCGCTCGCGAGGAAAACGACGTCGATCAGATCTTGTCCCAGGCGGTGGTGAGGGCCGCCAGGCGGTCGAGGGCGGCAACCACGTAATCAGAAATCGCACCTCCAGAGGAGTGACCGGCGCCCGGCACGATGTGCAGTTGCGCCCCCGGCCATTTCTGTGCCAGTTTCCAGGCGACGTCGGGTGGGCAGCTCAGGTCGAGGCGGCCGTGGATCAGAACTGCTGGAAGGTGCTTGATTCGGCTGACACCGGCAAGAAGCTCTCCCTCGGCTCGCCACGCCGTGTGTCGCCAATAGTGAGTGACCAAGCGCGCGAAGCACATTCGGAACCGCGGATCGTCATATCGTGGTATTGGCCGAGGCTCGGGTCCAAGGTTGACGTGGCTTTCCTCCCAGTCACACCAGTCACGGGCAGCCTTCTTGCGCACCTGC
This sequence comes from Mycobacterium sp. 1245852.3, assembly GCF_001669335.1. Classification (NCBI taxonomy): domain Bacteria; kingdom Bacillati; phylum Actinomycetota; class Actinomycetes; order Mycobacteriales; family Mycobacteriaceae; genus Mycobacterium; species Mycobacterium sp. 1245852.3. The sequence continues at coordinate 1,300 of NZ_LZLL01000044.1, forward strand.
GCATCGGGGCTGGCCAGCAGCCGGGCGTATTGGTCCACCAGGGAACCGTTGCGCTCGTTGTCGGGTACGCCATCACGAAACCGCATCCATTCAGCGGGAAACAGCCGACCCACGTCGTGAGTAATCCATGCGACATCGCTCGGGCTGGTCGTCGTGACCGCCGTGAGGACCAGTCCAGTGATGCTGCCCGGGAACGCTTGGGCGTAGGCCAAGGCCAAGGTGGTGCCCCATGACCAGCCAACCAGCAACCACTGGGGCACGTCGAGATGTAAGCGCAGCAGCTCCATGTCGGCGATGAGGTGGTCGGTGGTATTGGCGCAGAGCTCCACGGCCGGATCGCCGGCGTGAGGTGTACTTCTGCCGCAGCCACGTTGATCGAACGCCACAATGCGGTAGCGCTCAGGGTCGAAAGGCCGGCGCAACCCCGGGCACACAGCCCGACCCGGGTCCGCCGTGGATGGTCAGTGCAGGGACGCCCTCGGGGTTTCCGCAGGACTCCCAATAGATTTGGTTACCGTCTCCCACGTCGAGCATGCCCGACTCATACGGCTCGATCGGCGGGTACAACTCGCCCATCGCCTCACCGTATCCACAACGGTTAGCCGGCGTCTCGCCACGGGTGCTCATCCAACATGGCAGCGACCACCTCAACGATCTCGGCATCCCGACTGTCACCACGGCCGGCCAGCCGCTCAACAGCGGCGGCGATGCGCTGTAGGAAGGCGCCGTAGACACTGGCGGCAGCGGTGGCGTAGCTATCGGCGGCCTGCACCTGCGGTGAACCCGTGTACCGCCCCGGCAGACCGCGCAATTGCTGAGCCAAATCCCAGGCTTGCTGCTGGACTGTGTGCACCAAGATGCGCACCCGCTCGATGTCCCACGGCTGACGCGCTTGCTGCTCGGCCACACCGGCTTCGAGCAGATAGTCGATCTCGCGGACCGCGGCCAACGCGTCTTCGATCGGGCCCGTGTGCGCCCGCAGCTCCGCTGTCGGGATAGGGACGCTCAAGGCAATCCCCAGCTGGCCCGGTTCCGCGAGGACAGCGGCCTGGGCGTCGGCTCGTGCCCTCCCGACTCGTTCGTCGGCGGCGAGATGGGCTGCCGCGATCTGTCGCTCGGCGTGCTCGTGTGCGGCGGCCACCCGCGCCTCCGCCTCCGCGCCGATGCGCTCAACTTCTGCCTGGGCCTGAGCTGTCGCAGCCTCGGCGTCGGCGAGTGCCTTCGCGATCCGTTCGTCGGCGGCCTGGCGGACCGCGGAGACCTGCCCCTCGGCCTGGCCGCGTGCTGCGGCCAGCTCGGCGGCGTGGTCGGCGTGGGCGCGTTCGAGTTGGCCGCGTAGTTCCTCGAGGGCTTGCTGGGCGGCCGCGCGTTCCTCGGCGCGTTCGGTGGCGCGTTGTTGGGCGCGTGCTTCTGCGGCGCGGGTGCGTTCGTGTGCTGCGGCCAATTCGCTGGCGTGGTCGGCGTGGGCGCGTTCGAGTTGGCCGCGTAGTTCCTCGAGGGCTTGTTGGGCGGCCGCGCGTTCCTCGGCGCGTTCGGTGGCGCGTTGTTGGGCGCGTGCTTCTGCGGCGCGGGTGCGTTCGTGTGCTGCGGCCAATTCGCTGGCGTGGTCCGCGTGTGCTTGTTCGAGGTCAGTGCGCAACTGCTGCAAGACCTGCTGTTCGGCCAGCCGTTGATCGGCGCGCTCTGCGTCTTTGCGCGCGGCTTCAGCCTGGATTGCGCGCACGCGTTGGCGGGAATCCTCAGCCACACGTGCGGACTGCTCGGCCTCGTCTCGGGCCATCTGCGCGGCCGCGTCAGCGTCCTGCTTGTCTTGCTCAGCTTGGCGGGCCTGGCGCTCGGCCGCGACGCGCAGCTGGTCTGCTTGGACGAGCCGCATCAGCGGGGACAAGCGCTTAGGGCCGGAGCCGAAGCGGTTGCGGTGGTCGACGAGCTCACGTTCGCTCATCGCCGCGACCCTGGCGACCTCTTCAGACGCGGGTATCCCGAGCTGGTCAGCGGCGGCCACCGCTGCCATCGCAGCACGCTTGGTTAATGCGGCCCACTCCTCGATATCGAGGTCCTCGATGTGCTGCTGCAACGTGGTCATCGGCGTCGCCTCCTGCCGCCGGTGGGGACCTGTTGGCGTGCAGTGCTGGGCTTGTCAGCTTCTGCAACCCCGGCTACGGGATGATCCGGCTCCGAGCCGGGTGGTTCATCAGCGTCGGCGCCGAATGCGGATGTCGCAGCCGGCGCCCCGGCTGCCGCGG
>NZ_LZLL01000045.1:0-1341 GCF_001669335.1 Mycobacterium sp. 1245852.3
CCACACCACCACGCGATGAGCCGTCATCTTGTTCCTCCTCAGGTGCGTGCGCGCCGCGCGAACGCGAAAGCCGGGGCGGCCGTTGCCCTTACGTCAACGGCGGGTGGCCGGTGTCACCGAGCATTCGACTTGGAAACTACAACCGCGAATCGACGCGGTCAAGGGTTTAAGAAAGCGGGCACTATCTTAATGAACAAATTTTAGGTTAGTCTGCATCGGTGAGGCCCGACGAGCGTTTGGCATGTCGTCACATGGGCGACGCCTGCTGATGTTCACGCTTCGGTTCGACATGCGCGCCCCGCGTTGGGGCGCACCGGCCGCCGATCTGTACGCCGCGGCCATCGACATGTGCGCATGGTCGGAGACGCGCGGCGCCGTGTTGGCGGTGCTCTCCGAGCACCACGGCACCGACGACGGTCATCTTCCCGTGCCGTTGCTGCTGGCGTCGGCGGTCGCGGCCCGAACACAAACCTTGGCCATCCAGCTGGCCGCGGTGCCGATACCGCTGTGGGATCCCGTCCGGCTCGCCGAGGAAATCGCCGTGTTGGACCTGATCAGCAAGGGGCGGGTGTCCTATGCGTTCGGGGTCGGGCACCGAATCCAGGAGTACGACCACTTCGGCATCGACATGGCCGGCCGCGGCCGGGCAGCGGATGAAATCCTTGCCGTGCTCGGCCCGCTGGTGCGCGGTGAACCGGTCGAATATCGCGGCCGCACGGTCCGCGTCACCCCGGCATGTGGATCGGCCAACGGACCGATGGTGCTCATCGCCGGCGGCAGCAAGGCCGCCGCACGACGCGCCGGTGCCCTCGGACTCGGCTTCATTTCCCAGACCGAGTCGCCCGGCTTGAAAGAGTTCTACGAAGAGCAATGCCGCGCCCACGGGCACGAACCGGGAATCATCCAGTTTCCCGTGCCGGGGCTTCCCACAACGGTTTTCGTTGCCGACGACGTCGATCAGGCCTGGGATGACTTGGGCCCGCACCTGTTGCACGACGCGCTCATGGCGGCGTCCTATCGCCCCGACGACGATTCGGTCGCCAGCATCACCCGCGCCGACAGCGTCGACGCGCTGCGCGAAGACGGCGGCCCGTACCGCATTTTCACCCCCGAGGAGGCGATCGACTACATGCGCGGCGGGCGACTGTTGCCGTTGCATCCGCTGTGTGGCGGCGTCGCACCGGAGGTGGCCTGGCCCTATCTCGAGCGCGCCGCGGCCGCCGCCGCGCGGGCGCACGACCAGTGAGGAGAGCTGCTGATGCGGGTTGTCGTGTGGTCGACGGGGGGAGTCGGGTCGAACGCGATCGATGCCATCCGGCGCCGCCCCGACCTGAAACTGGT
>NZ_LZLL01000046.1:0-8298 GCF_001669335.1 Mycobacterium sp. 1245852.3
GTCTCGGCCAGCAGCAAATCGAGCTGGGTGGTGATCTTGAATGCCAGCGGGTCGCCGTCGACCACCTGGACCTGGCCACCGACATGCTCGACCAGCGACGCGTCGTCGGTGAAACCCACGCCGCCACCGGCCCGGTAGGCCCCGTAGGCACGCAACAGCAGACCGGTCGCGAAGCCCTGCGGGGTCTGCACGGCACGCAGCCCGGCGCGTTCTGGCGTCCCGAGCACCACCCCGTTGGCGTCCACGGCCTTGATGGTGTCATGCAGGGGCAGGGCCGGCACCACGGCGTCGTGGCCGGCCCGCAGCGCCTCCACCACGCGGATCACCAGCGACGGGGGCGTCAGGGCACGCGCGGCGTCGTGCACGAGGACGTACTCGGGGGCGGCTGTGACGGCGGCCAGGGCCAGGCGCACAGATTCGGTGCGGTCGGTCCCGCCGGCGACGACGGTGGCTCGCCCGGCCTCGACGTCATCAGCCAGCACCCGGCCGGCCTCGTCGATCCGGTCGGCGGGAACGGCCGCCACCACGCGATCGACCACCCCGGCTGCCAACAAACCGGCGACGGCGCGCTGCAGCAGCGTGCGGCCGTCGACCAAACAGAATGCCTTGGGGATACCTGCGGCCAGTCGTTCGCCCGACCCTGCGGCGGGGACGACTGCGACTACGTTGCCTGACGTGCCGGTCTCCGGGGCCAACCCCGGCTGCGGGACCAACCCCGGCTGCGGGACCAACGGAGTGTCAGGACCTTCAGGAAGCGGCGGCCAGAACCTCGTCGAGGATGGTCTCCGCCTTGGCGTCGTCGGTGCTCTCGGCCAGCGCCAACTCGCCGACCAGAATCTGGCGGGCCTTGGCCAGCATGCGCTTCTCGCCGGCCGACAGGCCACGCTCCTGATCGCGACGCCACAGGTCGCGGACTACCTCGGCGACCTTGTTGACATCGCCGGAAGCAAGCTTTTCGAGGTTGGCCTTGTAGCGGCGCGACCAGTTGGTCGGCTCCTCGGTGTGCGGGGCCCGCAGCACCTGGAAAACCTTGTCCAAACCCTCTTGTCCGACGACGTCGCGGACACCCACATACTCAGCGTTCTCGGCGGGAACTCGAACGGTCAGGTCGCCCTGCGCCACCTTCAGGACGAGATATTCTTTTTGCTCCCCTTTGATCGTCCGGGTTTCGATCGCCTCGACTAACGCAGCACCGTGATGCGGGTAAACAACGGTGTCGCCGACCTTGAAGATCATCTGATTCGAGCCCCTTTCGTTACTTCATCCTAACACGGCCGCCTAACTACGCGCGAAGCAACGATGCAGGTCAGGGGCACAACACGCGCAGATTAGGGGTTGACATGCGGACCAAGTCGTGCAGTGCAGCACATTACCAACGCCCCCGACGCGGCCCGGCGGCGGCCTCGAGGACGGCTGTTACGGCGCTCCGGCGCTGGTCTGGCGCCCCGCGCTATCGCGCGCAAGACCTTCCTACTACTGTGCATAGTTGCATCAGTCGAACCGGCTCAGCAGGAGGCTCGAGAGAGTGAACCGCTTCAAGATCCGCCTCGGCCTTCCCGCGCTCGCCGTCGCCGGCGTGATGGCCGTCCTGGCCGCTCTGCTCAGCGGTTGCGGAGCCGGACAGGTCTCGCAGATGGCGGTCCAGGAGCCCGCCATCAACGGCAACAAGGTCACGTTCAACAACGTGGCGCTGCGCAACATCCGGATCCAGGCCTACCAAAGCGGTGATTACCTGCAGCCGGGCCGCACCGTGGACCTGGTGCTGGTGGCCGTCAACCTGTCGCCGAACACGCCCGACCGGCTCGTCGGCATCACCAGCGACATCGGCACGGTGACGGTCAGCGGCGACGCCCGCCTGCCCGCCGGTGGATCGCTATTCATCGGCACGCCCGACGGCGAGAAGGTGGCGCCGGGTCCGGTCGGTTCGAACACCGCCGCGGCCAAGGCGACCATCAATTTGGCCAAGCCCATCTCCAACGGGCTGACCTACAACTTCACCTTCAATTTCGAGAAGGCCGGCCAGGCCACCGTCGCGGTGCCGATCTCGGCCGGGCTGACGCCGCCGCAGCAAAACCAGGCGGGCTAACCGCCTGTCGTGACACGGGCTTGTCGTAGCGGCTCGATACCGTCATGGCGTGGCAACCGCGCGCTCGCAATACCGCTGTTCGGAATGTCGGCATGTCACCGCGAAGTGGGTCGGCCGCTGCATGGAGTGCGGCACCTGGGGCACCGTTGACGAGGTCCCGGTGCTCAGCGCGGTCGCCGGCCGTCGCGGCGCCCTGGCCACGGCGGCGCCGGCCGTGCCCATCACATCCATCGAGCCCAACGCCAGCCAGCACCGCACGACGGGGGTAGACGAACTCGACCGCGTGCTCGGCGGCGGCGTGGTGCCCGGCTCGGTCACGCTGCTGGCCGGCGATCCCGGCGTGGGCAAGTCGACGCTGCTGCTCGAGGTCGCGCATCGCTGGGCGAAAGCGGGCCGCCGCGCCCTGTACATCTCCGGTGAGGAGTCGGCGGGCCAGATCCGGTTGCGCGCGGACCGCATCGGCTGCGGCAGCGACGAGCTCTACCTGGCCGCCGAATCCGACCTGCACACCGTCCTCGAGCACATCGCGACGGTCAGGCCCGCGCTGGTGATCGTGGACTCGGTGCAGACCATGTCCACCACCGAGGCCGACGGTGTGGCCGGCGGCGTCACGCAGGTCCGCGCGGTGACGTCGGCCCTGACCGCGGCGGCCAAGACCAACGGCGTCGCGCTGATCCTGGTCGGGCACGTCACCAAGGACGGGGCCATCGCCGGGCCGCGTTCCCTCGAGCACCTCGTCGACGTGGTGCTGCACTTCGAGGGCGACCGCAACGGCTCGCTGCGCATGGTCCGGGGGATCAAGAACCGGTTCGGGGCGGCCGACGAGGTCGGCTGTTTCCTGTTGCACGACAACGGGATCGAGGGCGTCGCCGACCCGTCGAACCTGTTCCTGGATCAGCGTCCGGCCCCGGTGCCGGGCACCGCGATCACGGTGACACTGGACGGCAAACGGCCGCTGATCGGCGAGGTGCAGGCGCTGCTGGCCACGCCGGCGGGCGGCTCGCCGCGCCGCGCCGTCAGCGGCATCGACCACTCCCGGGCCGCGATGATCACCGCGGTGCTGGAAAAGCACGCCAGGCTGCCCGTCGGCATCAACGACATCTACCTGTCCACGGTCGGCGGCATGCGGCTGACCGATCCATCGTCGGATCTGGCGGTCGCGGTCGCGCTGGCGTCAGCGCTCACCGGCCTGCCGCTGCCCACCACCGCGGTGATGATCGGCGAAGTGGGACTGGCCGGAGATCTGCGGCGGGTCAGCGGCATGGAGCGGCGGCTGAGCGAAGCCGCTCGCCAGGGGTTTTCCATCGCGCTCATCCCGGACGGCGACGACCCCCGGCGCGAGATCGTGCCGAACGGGATGCGGGCGCTGCGCGCGCCCACCATCGTGGCGGCGCTGGAGCACATGATCGACATCGCCGACCACCGCGGCGGCGCTCCCGCAAACCCGCCATGGCTGGACGCATGACGCGTCGGGCCTGAAGAATGACATGCTGTGACTCGTCCGACCCTGCGTGAAACCGTCGCCCGCCTGGCTCCGGGCACCGGCCTGCGTGACGGCCTGGAACGCATCCTGCGTGGCCGCACCGGTGCCCTGATCGTGCTCGGCAACGACGAGGCCGTCGAGGCCATCTGCGACGGTGGGTTCGCGCTGGATGTGCGCTACGCGCCCACCCGGCTGCGCGAGCTGGCGAAGATGGACGGCGCCGTCGTGCTGTCCACCGACGGCAGCCGCATCGTGCGGGCCAACGTGCAGCTGGTCCCGGACCCGTCGATCGCCACCGACGAGTCGGGGACCCGGCACCGGTCGGCGGAGCGGGCGGCGATCCAGACCGGCTACCCGGTGATCTCGGTGAGCCATTCGATGAACATCGTGACCGTCTACGTCGGCGGGGAGCGCCACGTGGTGGCGGACTCGGCGACCATCCTGTCGCGGGCCAACCAGGCCATCGCCACCCTGGAGCGGTACAAGATCAGGCTCGACGAGGTCAGCAGGCAGCTGTCGCGCGCCGAGATCGAGGACTTCGTCACGCTGCGCGACGTCATGACGGTGGTGCAGCGGCTCGAGCTGGTCCGCCGGATCGGCCAGGTGATCGACAACGACGTGGTCGAACTGGGCACCGACGGCCGCCAGCTGCGGCTGCAGCTCGACGAGCTACTCGGCGGCAACGACAACGCCCGGGAATTGATCGTGCGCGACTATCACGCCAGCCCGGAGCCGTTGTCCGAGGCGCAGATGACCGCCACGCTCGACGAGCTAGACGCGCTGTCGGACACCGAGCTGCTCGACTTCACCATCCTGGCAAAGGTTTTCGGGTATCCGACCACCACCGAGGCGCAGGATTCGGCGGTCAGCCCGCGCGGCTACCAGGCGCTGGCCGGCATTCCCCGGCTGCAGTTCGCCCACGCCGACCTGCTGGTCCGCTCGTTCGGGACGCTGCAGAACGTGCTGGCGGCCAGCGCCACCGACCTGCAATCGGTCGACGGCATCGGCGCGATGTGGGCCCGCCATGTGCGGGAAGGACTGTCGCAGCTGGCGGAGTCGACGATCACCGACTCGCTGAACTAGGTGAATGCAAGGTGCGTGATCGGCCTCAGCCGGCCGGCGGGGCCATCGGCGGCGCCTCGGGCTGCGGCACCGCGCCCGGCTGACCCGGTCCGGGCACCGGGCCCGGCGGCGGTGGCGGCTGGTTCATGATGAACGGCACCGGCATCGAGCGCAGGTTGCCGAGCTGCACGACCAGGTTGTAGGTGCCCGGACCGATCGCCGGCCGCGGCAGCGGGCAGTGCGGCGCCGAGCCCATGCCCGTCCACGTCACCGCGGTGGTCACCTGCTCGCCCGGGGTGAAGGTCTTGATCAGCGTCTCGTTGGACGGCGCGCAGTCCAGGTTCGACCACAGCCGCTTGTTGTCCAGCGAGTAGACGTAGGCCGCCAGCACCGCGGCCCCAACGTCGCGCTTGCAGGCCACCAGTCCGATGTTGGTGACGACCATGGTGAACTTCGGCTGGTCACCAATAAAGTACTGGGGCGCGTTGGTCAGGCCCTTGACCGCCAGCGTCGAGTCGGGGCAGTCGTCGCCCTCTTTGAGCACCGGCGGGGGCTGCACCGCGGCGGTGGGCGTCGGCGACTCGGGGTTCACCCCCTGCGCCGGCGGCGCGACTGGCGCGGCGCCTTCGGGTCCGGGCGGTGGAGGCGCCTGCGGTGGGGGTGCGCCGGGCTTGCTCGGCGCCGAGTTGGGCTTGTCCGCGCTGGCGGGTTTGGCGCCCGCGCTGTGGCCCATGAATGCGATGACCGTGGCGACGACGATGCCGACGACGACGACCCCGATGCCCAGGGCCAGGCCCCGACGCCGCCAATAGATCTCGGTCGGTAGCGGGCCACGCGGTTCCAGATCCAGCACGATCACACCGTAGGCCCAGGTCACGCCGATTTGTTACATCCCGCTCGGCGTGTCGCGATGTTTGCTGGCCGATCGCCGTGCTATTCGCCTATGCCGCGCGGCCGGTTGTCCCCGTTACTCGCCGATGTCACCGACGTGGTCAACCAGCACCGCCCGCCCGTCGACGAGTTGATAGGCGACCCCGGCGAGCGCCAGCGTGCCGGCCGACACCCGCTCGGCGATCACCGAGGAACGCGCCACCAGCTGCGCCAGCGTCTCGCTCACGTGGCGCTGCTCGAACTCGTCGACACGGCTCAGGCCGTCGCGGCGGCCCAGCAGGATCGAGGGGGCGACGCGCTCCACCACGTCGCGGACGAACCCGCCGGGGATGGCCCCGTCGTCGATCGCGCCGATCGCGGCCTTGACGGCGCCGCAACTGCTGTGGCCGACGACCACGATGAGCGGCGCCCCCAGCACCGTCACCGCGTACTCGATGGAGCCCAGCACCGCGGCGTCGATGGCCTGCCCGGCGGTGCGGACCACGAACACGTCGCCCAACCCCTGGTCGAAGAGCAGCTCGGCGGCCACCCGGCTGTCCGCGCACCCGAAGATGATCGCGCTCGGCTTCTGGCCGGCGGCCAGGCTGGCCCGATGATCGACGCTTTGGTTGGGGTGGGCGGGCCGGCCGGCGGCGAATCGCTCGTTACCCTCTTTGAGTGCTTTCCATGCGGTTACCGGGGTGGTGTTTGGCATGGCACACATCATGCCGCACCCGCACATGACCGTCTGCCCAGAGCAACTCATCGACTGGTACGACCGGTCGCGCCGCGACCTGCCGTGGCGCGAACCCGGCGTCAGCGCGTGGCAGATTCTGGTCAGCGAGTTCATGCTGCAGCAGACCCCGGTGGCCCGGGTGCTGCCGATCTGGACGGAGTGGGTCAGACGCTGGCCCACCCCGTCGGCCACCGCCGCGGCCAGCGCCGCCGATGTATTGCGGGCCTGGGGGAAACTGGGCTATCCCAGGCGGGCCAAACGGTTGCACGAGTGCGCCACCGTCATCGCCCGCGACTACGGCGACGTGGTTCCCGATGACGTCGACACCCTGCTGACGCTGCCGGGCGTCGGCAGCTACACCGCCCGGGCGATCGCCTGCTTCGCCTATCGCCGGCCGGTGCCGGTGGTGGACACCAACGTGCGCCGGGTGGTGGCCCGCGCCGTACACGGCGTGGCCGACGCCGGCGCTCCGGCCGCGGCGCCCGACCACGCCGACGTCTCGGCGTTGTTGCCGGACGACGAACGCGCGCCGACGTTTTCGGTGGCGCTGATGGAGCTGGGCGCCATCGTGTGCACCGCGCGGGCTCCCCGATGCGGGCTGTGCCCGGTCGCCCGCTGCGCGTGGCGGGAGGCCGGCCATCCTGCGGCGGAGGGGCCGGCTCGCCGGGTGCAGACCTACGCCGGGACCGACCGCCAGGTCCGAGGACGCCTGCTGGATGTGTTGCGCGGCAACGATTCCGCGGTGACCCGCGCCCAGCTGGACCTGGCGTGGCTGACCGACACCGAGCAGCGCGACCGGGCGCTGGAGTCGCTGCTCGCCGACGGCCTGGTGACGCGGACCGCCGACGGCCGATTCGCTTTGGCCGGCGAGCACTAGCCGCGCGCGGTGATCGCCGCCAGGAAGGATGCGACCGCCTCGCGGTAGGCTTCCGGCGCCTCGTCGTGAACCAGGTGACCGGCCTCAGAAACATGCAGATAGGCTGTGACAGAACCTGTTTCGGACATTGTGCGCATCTGACCCGGCGGGGTGACGGAGTTGCCCGCCTCGATCAGCAGCGTCGGCGCGAGGACGGCCCGCCAGTGCGCCCAATAGTCGCGGGTGCCCCATTCGGCGGCGATCTCGATCCACCGCGAGGTGTGCCCATGCAGCCGCCAACCCGTCTCGGTGCGGTCGAACGCGTCCAGGAAGTACCGCCCGGCTACGGGGCCGAACTCTGCGAAAACCTCTTCGGCGGAGCCGAATTCGACGGGCAGGGCGTGCAGCCAGGGCTCCCACGGCCCGGTGGTGCGGCCGCGGAAGTCCGGCGCCATGTCCTCGATCACCAACGCCGACACCAGCTCTGGGCGCTCGGCGGCCAGGCACCACGAGTGCAGGGCACCCATCGAATGCCCGACCAGCCTGGCCGGCGTCCCCAATGCGGCCACCGCGTCGGCCAGGTCGGCCACGAAGCGTTCGGTGCTGATCGGGTGCGGATCGTCGACGTCGCGGCCCCGGTGCCAGGGGGCGTCGTAGGTGTAGACGGTGCCCAACTCGGTCAGCCACGGCAGCTGACGCGGCCAGGTGGTGCCGCGGCCCATCAGGCCGTGCACCAGTACCAGCGGTTCGCCGCGGCCGCCGCGGCAGGTCAGCAGATCGCTGGGCATAGCACCATCTTGCGTGGCCCGCCCGCGAACCCGGCACGCGGAGGGGCGCGGTAGCCTAGCGGGATGCCGCAAGTGGTGAAGATCAACGCAATCGAGGTGCCGGCGGACGCCGGTCCCGAATTGGAAAAGCGGTTCGCCCACCGCGCGCACGCGGTGGAGAACCAGCCCGGTTTCCTCGGCTTCCAGCTGCTGCGCCCCATCAAGGGCGAGGACCGCTACTTCGTGGTGACGCACTGGGAGTCCGACGAGGCATTCCAGGCGTGGGCGAACGGCCCCGCCATCGAGGCCCACGCCGGGCACCGAGCCAACCCGGTGGCGACTGGCGCATCGCTGCTGGAGTTCGAGGTTGTGCTGGACGTTGCCGGGAACGACCAGACTGGCTAGCGGTCGGCCGGCGCGGCGCCGCGTCGCGGCGTT
>NZ_LZLL01000047.1:0-1112 GCF_001669335.1 Mycobacterium sp. 1245852.3
CTCGGCCGCTGGTTCTGGTGGCCGCTGAACACCTTCAAAATCGTGAACAGGACCCGTCCCGGGCAGCATTCCGACGACAGCACCGCGCCACTCCCGCGCGTCCCAACGACATGAGCGCCAACCCAACCTCTGGCCGGCTGTCGACACCATCGTCGACGGCCGGTCGACCCGAGTTTCGGGGCGAATCCCAGTCCAAACTGCGCCAACGCACCAACGGGCGCCTGGACCGGTCACGCGATCCCGCAATCCTCAACGCGGCCTTGGAAATTCTCGCCGAACACGGCTACGACGCCACCAACATGAACGACATCGCCGCACGGGCCGGTGTCGGTAAAGCCGCCATCTATCGCCGCTGGACATCCAAGACCGCACTGATCACCGACGCGTTGGTCTATTGGCGACCGGATTTGTTGGACGACGCCCCGCCCGATACCGGCAGCCTCTCGGGTGATCTGGAGGCAATCGTCGAGCGCGCTGCCCGCAACGACGACGGCCTGATCTCCAACGACCTGATCCTGCGCGTCGGGTTGGAAGCCGCCCAGGACCCCGATTTGGCTTCTGCGCTCGACGATTTGATTCTCTTCAAAGGCCGCCGCGTGATGTCAGCCATTCTCGCCCAGGCCGCCGACCGCGGCGAGATCCCCGGCGACCGCGATTGGTTACTGGTCGCCGATGTGATCGTGGCGATGGGCCTGCTACGGGCGGTGAGTGGACAGACCGTCGACGCCGATTTCCTCCGGCAGGTCATCAATACGCTTGTGCTGCCGGCGCTCACCCACCCCGCCGGTGCCGCCGGGCCCGATCGCCGGTAATCGATGGGCCCGCACACCCGATCGTCACCGCCTGGTTGGCGGTGAGTCAACCTTCCAGGACGCCCGTCCACGCCCAGATTTGCCGCGCATCATGCCGCGAGCCAACTCGGCTGCACCCGGAGGGTCTGGGGCAGGCGTCGGTGCCGCTGTCCGCAATTCCAACCCGAATATCACCCGATGTCTCGCTGCGGCACGCTCCCAATCCGCCTCGATGCCGTCAGATCCCCTGGTGTGTTAAGAACGGTGGGTGCCGGTCCCCGCTTTCATCGTCGAGCTTCGTCGCCGAATCGGCCACGCGCC
>NZ_LZLL01000048.1:0-6405 GCF_001669335.1 Mycobacterium sp. 1245852.3
GGTCCTTGACCTCACAGGCCACCGCGTCCTTCGGCGTGACGCCCCTGATGCTCTGGCAGCAGGCGACGAAGCACTACACCAACATCTCGGTGCAGACGGCCGGCAACAACATCCGCGACGCCAAGGGCATGAAGCTCTCGATCAACATCAACGACGTGCGCCTCAAGGACAACGGCAACTCGAAGGGCACCATCGGCGCCCTGGACGCCACCATCAGCTGGACCAGTGACGGCATCAAGCAGTCGGTACAGAACGCCATCCCGGTGCTGGGCCCGTTCGTCACCAACACCGTGACCACGCACCCCGCCGACGGCACGATCGAGTTGAAGGGCATGTTGGACAACATCACCGCCAAGCCGGTGGTGTCGGGCACCGGGTTGCAGCTGCAGATCGTCAGTTTCAACGCGCTCGGCTTCACGATGCCCAAGGAGTCCGTGCAGTCGACGCTGGACGACTTCACCTCGAACCTGACCAAGAACTACCCGCTGGGCATCCACGCCGACAGTGTGCAGGTCACGGATACCGGTGTGACGAGCCACTTTTCGACGCGCAACGCCACCATCCCCACCGGCAACGACAACGACCCCTGCTTCGCCAACCTGTGACGGCGAGCTTCTAGCCGGACGGCTCAGCCCAGGCCGTCGAGCACCGCGCGGGTGCCCGACAGCCCGAGCCGGGTGGCGCCGGCGTCCAGCATCGCCAGCGCGTCCGCGGCGGAGCGGATGCCGCCGCTGGCCTTCACCCCGAGGCGTCCCCCGACCGTCTCGGCCATCAGGGCGACCGCGCGCACGGATGCACCGCCGGCCGGATGGAACCCGGTCGACGTCTTGACGAAGTCGGCGCCGGCCTCTTCGGCGGCGCGGCACACCCGCACCAGGGTGGCCTCGTCGGCCAGGGCCAGCAGCGCCGCCGACTCCACGATCACCTTGAGCACGGCGCCGCCGATCGCGCCGCGCACGGCCCGGACATCCGAACGCACGGCGTCGATGTCGCCGGACAGCGCCGCCCCCACGTCGATGACCATGTCGACCTCGGTGGCCCCGGCCGCGACGGCCAGGGCCGCCTCGTGCGCCTTCACCGCCGGGAGGTGCTTGCCCGAGGGGAAACCCGCCACGGCGGCCACCCGCAGCCCGGTGCCGGCCCGCACCGCGACGGGGACCATCGAGGGCGAGACGCACACCGCGTAGACGCCCAGTTCGCCCGCTTCGGCGACCAGGGCGGCCACGTCGGCGCCGGTTGCTTCGGGCTTGAGCAGCGTGTGGTCGACGAACGCCGCCAACTGCGCTCGGCTGGGTTGGGTTGGCATCAAAAGGATTCTTCCGGACCGCCGGGATTGCAGCCGGAGGCGACCATCTCGGCGTCGTCGACGACCGGTCGCCACGGCTCGAGGTTCCAGCTGACCTTGCCGGGCTGGGCGAGTTCGGCGAATTCCCAGTGGCAGAGGAACTGCGCGCGCATGCCGGCGGTGTCGGCGTCCGGGGACGCGGCGAGCACCTCGGCCCAGGCCTCGTCGGCCAGGGCGGTGGTTGCGGGGATGCGCGAGGCGGCCCGGCCGGCCGGCGACGGAAACACCCGCAGGCTGCTGCGGCCCTGCCACTGCGCCCACTGAGTGTGGTCGATGTACGGCGGGGACGGCGCGGGCGGTTCGGCCGCGCCGCTACCGGGGTCCGGCGCGGCGGCAGCGGGCGGTATCGGACAAGCCAGGGCGACGAGCACCGCGACCGGCGCCGTCAGCAGGGCCATCATTGCGCTAGCGCGACTTACCTTGTATCTCAAGCAGTTTGGGCCGCACATCGACCAGGTACACACCGGCGGCACAGGCCGCGATCGCCATACCGAGCACGCCGAACACGAAACCCAAGATGGATGTCAGGGCGACGGCCCCTCCCAGGATCAGCAACCACACGGGCTTGGTCAGCTTCTCGGCGGCGGTGTAGGCGTCGGGTCGTTGCAGCGCAGCATGCACGAACGCGTAGATGGCCGTGACCAAGACGGCGATCTGCAAGACCAGCATGACGGTTTGCACGAGGTGGCTCACGCCCTAAGGGTATGCGGGCACCCGCCAAAACGTCGACTCCGAGTCACCCGGAGGCGACTCGGAGCCGATCGTCGTGAAATGTCGTGCTACTTCTGGGTGACCTTCTTGGCGGCCGCCTTCTTGGCCGGCGCCTTCTTCGCCGGCGCCTTCTTGGCGGGCGCCTTCTTGGCGGGCGCGTTCACGGCCTTCTGCGCCTTCTTGGTGGCCGCTTCGGTCTTGCCGGGCAGCTCGATGCCGACCAGCTTGGCGGCGCGCTCGCCGACCGCGCGGGTCTGCGAGGCGACGGTGCCGAGAGCTTCTTGCGTGAGCTCGACGGCCTGGTCGACGTAGCCCTCGGCACGCGCGGAGGCGTCCTCGAACGCGGTCTGGTTACGCAGCCGCTGCAGGGCCGCCTCACCGCGCTCGACCAGCTCGTTGTACCGGCTGGTCGCCGCCTCGAGGTAGCCCTCGGCGGCCTTGCGCAGCTCTTCGGTGGTGAACTTGTCGCGCAGCTCGGTGAACTGGTCGGGCAGGTCCTCCTGCAGCTTGGTCAGGCGAGCGCGACGTTCCTCGACCCGGGTACGGGTCTCGGCGCGGGTTTCCTCGGCGCGCTCCCGCAGGCCGGCGATCAGGTCGTTGACGGTGGCCAGGGCCAGGTCGGCCGCGCCCAGGGCTGCGAGCAGCGGGGCCCGCAAATCTTCGATGTTCGTGTTTTCCGCCATGGTTTTTCCTTTCATGCTGTGTTTTCGCTATCGGCGTTATTCGGTGTTATTGGCTGTCTGGTCGAGAAGTTAGGTGCAAACGTCTCCTTCGCAACTGGGGCCGCCAATGCCGGGGCGGTTCGTCCAGCGGTTCAGCTGGAACCCGGTAGGTCTTCCACGGTGGGTAACCGCGACGGCCGGTCGGCTATACATCACCAACTCGCTACCGCGATGCGCAGAGTCCGCTTTCTCGGGTAAACGCCCAGCACAGCTGGCTACCGTGCCGGATCGAACGGACTGCTCACTCGCTGTCGGATTCGGTCGGACACTCCTCTGGGATCGATTCGTTTTGCTGGGTGAACGATGAATAGATGTCGAGCAGAATTTGCTTTTGGCGCTCGGTGATCGCAGTGTCGGTGACGATCGCGTCCCGCACCTGACTTTTGTCGCTGGGCTCGAGAATCCCGGCGCGCACATAGAGAACCTCGGCGGAAACCCGAAGGGCCTTCGCGATCTGGTTCAGGACATCGGCGGAGGGCTTACGCAATCCACGCTCCACCTGGCTCAAATATGGATTGCTGACCCCGGACTTTTCGGCGAGTTGGCGCACCGACACCTGCGCGAGTTCACGCTGGCTGCGGATGAAACTGCCGATGTCGGAGGCCACTTCGGAGGCAGCGTTGGACACCTTGGCGGAGAGCTTCTCCTCGGGCGTCATGGCGTGCTCCTGGTCGGCGACTGATCTTGACGCGGATCAGACTACTACAAGTGCTTGCTATTGCAAGCACTTGTTAGCACTACTAGAAATCCGTTAAATCAGTAGCTGCGCGACGGCATAAATCGCCAAACCCGCCAGCGACCCGACGACGGTTCCATTGATCCGAATAAATTGCAGGTCACGGCCGACGTGCAATTCGATGCGCCGGCTGGCCTCCTCGGCGTCCCAGCGCTCGATCGTGTCGGTGATGATCGCGGTGATCTCCACGCCGTACTGCGAAACCAGATGCTGAGCCGCCCGGACCAGCCAGTTGTCGACCTTGTCGCGCAGGTCCGCGTCGTCGCGCAGCGATTCCCCGATGCGGACCACGGTGTCGGCGATCCGGGTGCGCAGCGTGCTGGACGGGTCGTCCACGCCCTCGAGCACCAGCCGCTTCAGCGTCTTCCACGCGGTCGCGGCGGCGTTGGCGATCTCGTCGCGCGCCATCAGCTGTTCTTTGATCGCATCGGCGCGCGCGATGGTGTCCGGGTCATGCTGCAGGTCGTCGGCGAAGTCGAACAAAAAGCGGGTGGCCGAGCGGCGCAGTTCGTGGTCGGGGTTGCGGCGCACCTTGTCGGTGAAGTCCATCAGCTCGCGGTGGATGCGGTCGCCGACGAGATGGTCGACGAAGCGCGGCGACCAGGTCGGTGAGTCACGCTCGACCACCCGCTGGATGACCTCGCCGGCCTTCAGTGACCACTGAAAGGCCCGGTCGGCCAGCAACTGGATCAGCGCCTCCTGCCGGTGCTCGGCCAGCAGCGTCGCCAGCACGCGCCCGACCGGCGGCCCCCACTGCGGCTCGGCGATGCGGCGCACGATCATCCGGTCGATCACCTGCTGGACGTCGTCGTCGCGCAGCAGTTCGACCAGCACCCGCAGCACCGTGGCCGTCTCGCTGGCCACCCGCTCGGCGTGGGCGGTCTCGGAGAGCCACTTACCGAGCCGGCCGGACACCTGGGCGTCGCGCAGCTTGGTTTCCACCACCTCCGGCGACAGGAAGTTCTCCCGCACGAAGGTGCCCAGGCCCTCGCCCAGCTGGTCCTTCTTGCGCTTGATGATCGCGGTGTGCGGGATGGGAATGCCCAGCGGGTGGCGGAACAGCGCTGTCACCGCGAACCAGTCCGCCAGGGCGCCCACCATCCCGGCCTCGGCGGCGGCGCCGACGTATCCCACCCAGGCCCCCAGGCTGGCGTGCGCCTGGGCCCACCGGCAGGCCAGGAACACGCCGGTGGCACCGATCAGAAAACCCAGTGCCACCATCTTCATCCGGCGCAGCGCCACTCTGCGCTGCGCGTCGGCCTCGGGGTCGGCGCCGGCGAAGGATTCGGCAAAGGATGCGCGCCCCGCGTTCGCCGCGGTCAGTGGCGTCGCCGAATCGGGCCTCGCCGCCGGCGGGCCGGACGCTTCGCCTCGCACCGAGGCTCGATGTGCCACCACTCCATCATCTATCTTTCCCACGAATTGGTGTGACGACACTGTTCGCGACGTCTCACCCACGCCCGGCCAGGGCAGGAAACCGACCCCCTCACGCCGTAAGATCAGGGGCGTCTAGGGAATGGGAATTAGGCGACAGTGGCAGAGCATATTACGGCTGTGAGCGTCAAAATGGATGGGCGCAAGCGGCGCTGGCATCAACACAAAGTGGAGCGTCGTAACGAACTGGTCGACGGCACGATCGACGCGATTCGCCGACTGGGTGGCGCGCTGAGCATGGATGAGATCGCCGCCGAGATCGGGGTCTCCAAAACGGTGCTGTACCGCTATTTCGTCGACAAGAACGACCTGACGACGGCCGTGATGATGCGGTTCACCCAGACCACCCTGATTCCCAACATGGCCGCGGCGCTGACGTCCAACCTCGACGGCTTCGACCTGGCGCGCGAGATCATCCGCGTCTACGTCGAAACCGTCGCGAACGAGCCCGAGCCGTACCGATTCGTGATGGCCAACAGTTCGGCCAGCAAGAGCAAGGTCCTTGCCGACTCCGAGCGCATCATCGCCCGCATGCTCGCGGTGATGATGCGCCGCCGCATGCAACAGGCCGGGATGGACACCGGCGGCGCGGAACCATGGGCGTATCTGATCGTCGGCGGGGTGCAGCTGGCCACCCACTCCTGGATGTCCAACCCGCGGATGAGCCGCGACGAGTTGATCGACTATCTGACCATGCTGAGCTGGAACGCCCTCAAGGGCATCGTCGAGGTCGGCGGATCGCTGGAGAAATTCCGCGAGGAGCCCCACCCGTCGCCGATCGTGCCGCCCCGCGGGCTCGACGGCGGGTCCGGTCTTTAAGCGGCCCGCGGGAGCGGCTGGAGTTTTTGGGGATTACACCCGCTCCATGTGAGCTTGAACGCGCCTTGGGAATGCGACTTGAACAGCCTCAGGTATTAGCATGCAGGGGAGTATCGGGGGATCAGCGGGGCTGTCGGTTGGCTGTCTACCCCTGTCCCCAAGCAGTTCAGAAAGGCTCGTATCGACATGTCTGTGCAGCTCACGCCGCATTTTGGAAACGTGCAAGCCCATTACGACTTGTCCGACGACTTCTTTCGGCTGTTCCTGGATCCCACACAGACCTACAGCTGTGCCTACTTCGAGCGCGACGACATGACGCTCGAGGAGGCGCAGATCGCCAAAATCGATCTGGCGCTGGGCAAATTGAAGCTCGAACCCGGGATGACGCTGCTGGACATCGGTTGCGGCTGGGGTGGCGCGCTGAAGCGGGCCGTCGAGAAGTACGACGTCAACGTCATCGGGATCACGCTGAGCCGCAATCAATTTGAGTACAGCAAGAACAAGCTGGCCGGATTGCCGACCAGCCGCAACATCGAGGTGCGGTTGCAGGGCTGGGAAGAGTTCGAGGACTTCGGCCGGCAGCGCTACGGCCGCTTCTTCAAAATGGCCTACCAGGCGCTGCCGCCCGGCGGAGTGAT
>NZ_LZLL01000049.1:0-10511 GCF_001669335.1 Mycobacterium sp. 1245852.3
CGCCACGGCGACTGCGGCACCGGGGTGTCGGTGTAGCGGTGCAGCCGTTGGCGGCGCCGGGCCGCGACGTAAACGTAGACGGCCAGCAGGCCCAGCGGCACCAAGCCGAACAACAACAGGCCCGGACGCTGGAACCCGTAGAGGGGCAGCGGGCCGATACCGGGAAGCGACACGTCACCCAACCTTCCCGTCCAGCCCGCAACCGTCAAACGATGGGACTACTCGCGGCGCAGCCGTCCATCGACGAACTGCTCCAGTTTCTCCCACTCGCGGACCGCCGCGGCGTACGGCGGTGACGGCTTGGTGACCGAGTCGGGCTCGAGCACGGCTGCCACCAACTTGCCCAGCGGCCGGCTGGTCTCGAGCGCCTTGTCGACGGCGGAATCCTCGGAGTAGTCGCCGATGTCGCGCAGCACCTCGACGGCCAGCTCCAACTGCTCGCGATCCACCGCGTCCGGCCCGTCGGCCAGGTCATCGGCCAGCCCGCTGAGCACGTAGATGTTGTCCTCGGTGATCTCCACCTCCAGCGAGCCGTCGGTCGCGGCGGTGCGGATGTCGTCGTAGGTGCTCAGGTCGGCCAGGTCGTGGTCGTGCTCGTCGGCCAGGTAGCGGGCCAGCGCACGCTCGGAGGTGAAGACGCTGATGCGCCCGTTGCGGCCAAGGAAGATCGGCTGGTCGTCCAGGTAGCAGCGCAGCGTGTAGAAGGTGCCAGAACTCGTCATGATCCGGATCGGGTCGATCCCCACCTGCAGCCAGAAATCCTTGTCGCTGCCCAGCACCACGGTGTCGCCGGTCGCCCGCTCCTCGGTGTCCTCGGCCTCGTCCTCGTCGTCGTCCTCGGCCTCGTCGTCGGGATCCGCGGCTTCCTCGACGGCCTCATCGGCGGTGTCGGCGGCGTCGGTGTCCTCGTCGGCCTCGACCTCTTCGCGCTCTTCGGCGAGCTCGTCGGCGGCCTTCTCCGACAGCTTCTCGTCCACCTCGGGGGTGCTGACGATGCCGTCGATCGCGGCGAGCACGTCGTCCCAGCTGCGGCCGATGACCTCGGCGATCGCGTTCCAGCGTTTGGTGCCGGCCTTGCCGGTGAAGTGCTCGATGCCGCCGGAGACGGTGCCCAGGATGGGGTTGCCGTTGAAGAACTTCGACACCGCGGGCAGCTCGCACACCGAGCCGATGGACGACACGATGGCCAGCGTGCCGGCCAGCGCGGCCACCGACTCGTCGGTGGGCTTCTCCGCCACCAGCTCCTCGACGGCGATCAGGTCGAACTGCTTGTCCTCGGCGGGTTCGAAGGTGTGCGCGTGCGCCGAACGCAGCTCGTTCCACGACGGGTGGTCGGCCAGGTCGTTGTCGTCGTTCGAACGCACGAAGGCAACCAGGTCCGCGACGGAGGTGAACGCGAACAGGTCCTCGTCCTTGCCCAGGAACGCCTCCCACTCGTCGCCGGAGTCACGCCACCGGGGCGCCCACACGGTGTAGCGGTCACCATCGGACAGGCTCAGGCGGATGGGGACGAGGTCAGCAGCCATGCGGCACACAATAGCGACCTGATCTCTAGCCCCAGATATCGGTGATGGGCGCCGCGCTGGCGGCGTACCCCGTCTTGGGCAGTCCGTACATCTGCTCCACCGTGGACAGCACGTTGTAGTGGTTGATCTGTTCGCTGTAGCTGCCGGGCCGCACGTGCGCGCCGTAGAACACCGTCGGGATCTGGTTGCGGCTGCCGTTATCGTCCTCGTCGAACGTGACGATCAACAGGCTGTTGTTGGCCGCCGCCCAGTTCGCATACCCGGACAGGTTGCGGTTCAGCCACGAGTCGGCCTGCGCGATCGAGCCGTCGTGCATGTTGTCGTCGTTGTTGGGGATGACGAACGAGACGGTGGGCAGGCTGGCGTAGTTGCCCATCGGGAACGCGGAGAACGGCAGCGAGTTCGCCGCGGGCACGTTGGTGAAATTGGCCCAGGGCACGTGCTTGCGCGCGTACTTGCCCGCGCTGCACACCGGCGAGCCGGCCGCGGGCAGGCCTTCGGCGAAGCCGACGAATGTGTAACCCGCCGCGAGCAATTCGGATCCCAAGTTGGGTGCGGCGCCGCCGTTGACCGGGCACAGGTCCTTGTTCACCCCGAAGGTGTTGCCGGCGAACAGCGCCAGATAATTCGGTTCGCTGGGGTGGGTTTCGGCGTACGACTGGGTCATGTTGGCGCCGGCCGCGGCCAGCGAGGTGATGAAGGGCGCCGACTTGTTGCCGATGATGCCGTTCTCGGAGCGGTTCTCCTCGACGACGATCACGATGTGTGCGGGTTGCGGAATGGCCGCTGCCGCAAGGCCTATGCGTGCGGTCAACGGGCTGGCCGCCAGCGCCAGCAACGCCACCGCGGCCAATGGCCGCAGGCCCCGGCACGCTCGGCCGATCAGCCTTCTCGGACTTCGAAATTCGCCCAACACGCCCGGAGTATATGAACGGGCGCAGGCGTTTTCCTGCGACGTCCGCAGCGTGTCAGGAGGGCTTTGCCCGATCGTTATATACCCTCAACCCCATGGAAGTCTCCGTCATCGACCACCCGTTGGCCGCCGCCCGGCTGACGGTGCTGCGCGACGAACGCACCGATGCAGCCGGTTTCCGCGCCGCGCTGGGAGAGCTGACGCTGATGCTGGTCTACGAGGCCAGCCGGGACGCGCCGCGAAAGTCGGTGCGGATCCGGACCCCGGTGGCGTCGACCGTCGGGACGCGCTTGGTCAAGCCGCCGCTGCTGGTGCCGGTGCTGCGGGCCGGGCTGGGCATGGTCGACGCCGCGCACGCGGCGATTCCGGAGGCCGAGGTGGGATTCGTCGGGGTCGCCCGCAACGAGCAAACCCACCTGCCGGTGCCCTATCTCGAGGCGCTGCCCGACAAGCTCGCGGCCAGGCCGGTGATCGTCCTGGATCCGATGCTGGCCACCGGCGGGTCGATGGCGCACACCATCGGCCTGTTGCAGCGCCGCGGCGCAACGGATCTCACCGTGCTCTGTGTGGTCGCGGCCCCGGAAGGCCTTGCGGCGGTGGAGGAAGCGGCGCCCGATGCCCGGGTGTTCACCGCCGCGGTCGACAAGGGGCTGAACAAGTCGGCCTATATCGTGCCCGGCCTCGGCGACGCCGGTGACCGCCAATTCGGGCCCAACCTGTTCACCAGCTCTGCACCGCAGCGACCAGCCGCTCGCGCAGGGCGCGGGCGCGCCGCCGCGAAGCGCCCAGGTCGTCGCCGACCGCGCAGCGAATCTCCAAGTAGCACTTGAGTTTCGGCTCCGTCCCCGACGGGCGCACCACCAGCCTGATCGACGTGCCGTCGTCGCCGGCGGTAAAGATCAGCGCGTCGGTGATGTCGGTGAGCTGCGCGGGGTACCCGGCCAGCGTCGCCGGTGGGGCGGCCCGCCAGCGCCGCATCAGTTCGGCCGCCTCGGCGGCGTCGGCGACGCGGCGCGACACCGCGGCGACGTCGTGCACGCCGTACCGGCGGGCCAGCTCGTCGAGTAGGTTGCCGACGGTCCGGCCCCGTTGGCCGGCCGCGGCCACCAGGTCGCACACCAGCACCGCGGCGCTGATGCCGTCCTTGTCGCGCACGGATGCGGGATCGACGCAGTGCCCGATCGCTTCCTCGTAGGCGTATACCAGCGTGCCGCCGGGCACATCGGCGTCGGCGCGGGCCAGCCACTTGAAACCGGTGCGGGTTTCGACGTGGACCGCGCCGTGGTGCGCCGCGATCGCCGACAGCATCCGCGACGACACCAGCGTGCTGGCCACCACCGGTGTCGGCGTGTTGGTCGTGGACAGGATGTAATCGCCGAGCAGCCAACCGGTTTCGTCGCCGGACAGCATCCGCCACCCCTGTGTGTCGGGGATGCCGACGGCGCATCGGTCGGCGTCGGGGTCCAGCGCGATCGCCACGTCGGCGTCGACGTCGGGGGCCAGCGCCAGCAGCGCGTCGGTGGCGCCGGGCTCCTCGGGGTTGGGGAACGCGACCGTCGGGAAATCCGGGTCGGGGGCGAATTGCGCTCCGACGGAATGCACTTCGGTGAACCCCGCGCGCCCCAACGCCTCGACGGCGACCGCGCCGCCCACCCCGTGCAGGGGGGTCAGCGCCACCCGCACCGAACCGCTGCCGCGCCGCAACCCGGCCGCCCGCTCGAGGTAGCGCCGCACCAGATCCGTCCGCGCGGGTTCGACCGGGACCCGGCCGATCTGATCGGCCGGCGGGGCGGCGGCCATGGCGGCCTCGATCTTGCGGTCGGTGGGGGAGACGATCTGGATGCCGCCGTCGAGGTAGACCTTGTAGCCGTTGTCGCCCGGCGGATTGTGCGATGCGGTGATCTGGACCCCGGCCGCCGCACCGGTGTGACGCACCGCGAACGCCACCACCGGAGTGGGCATCGGGCCGGGCAGGAGGTATACCGAAAAGCCTTGAGCCGCAAGCACTTCTGCGGTGACGGTGGCGAACACCGCCGACCCGTGCCGGGCGTCGCGTCCCACGATCACCGACGAGCCGCGCAGGCCGCGCCCGATCAGTACCTGCGCAAGAGCCCAGCTGGCCCGGGACACCACGGCGACGTTCATGGCGTCGGGTCCGCCGCGCACCGGGCCGCGCAGGCCGGCAGTGCCGAACGTCAGCGGGCGGGCGAACCGCGCGGCGAGTTCGTCCGGGCCGCAGGCGGCGAGTTCGGCGGCCGTGCGCGGGTCGGGATCGTGGGCGATCCACTCCTCGGGCGTCATCGCGCTAGAACCGGGGCAGCTGGGCGAGGATCAGGGCCAGCAGCGCCCCCATCCGGGTTGCCGCCGCGGCTCCGGCGGCCAGCACCTCGGCGTGGCTGAGCGGTTCGCCACTGAGCCCGGCGGCCAGGTTGGTCACCAGCGACACCCCGAGCACCTCGGCGCCGGCCGCCCGGGCGGCGATCGTCTCGTGCACCGTGGACATGCCGACCAGGTCGGCCCCGAGCGTCCGCAGCATCCGGATCTCGGCGGGCGTCTCGTAGTGCGGCCCTGGCAGCCCGGCGTAGACGCCTTCGGTCAGCGTGGGGTCGGCCTGGCGGGCGAGTTCGCGCAGCCGGGGCGAGTAGGCATCGGTGAGGTCCACGAACTGCGGGCCGACCAGCGGCGAACGGGCGGTCAGGTTCAGATGGTCGCTGATCAGCACGGGTTCGCCGACGGTCATGTCCTGGCGCAGCCCGCCCGCCGCGTTGGTGAGCACGACGGCGCGCACCCCGGCCGCGCAGGCCGCCCGCACCGAGTGCACGACGTGACACAGGTCGTGGCCCTCGTAGGCGTGGATCCGCCCGACCAGCACCAGCACCCGGTGGACACCGATGCGCATCGACAACAGCTCGC
The DNA here is from genome assembly GCF_001669335.1 of Mycobacterium sp. 1245852.3. Classification (NCBI taxonomy): domain Bacteria; kingdom Bacillati; phylum Actinomycetota; class Actinomycetes; order Mycobacteriales; family Mycobacteriaceae; genus Mycobacterium; species Mycobacterium sp. 1245852.3. The sequence goes on from NZ_LZLL01000049.1 coordinate 5,353, forward strand.
CGGTGTGCCCGACCGCGGTGGGCGGCCGGAAACCGGGCACCTCGGCCTGGGGCAGCACGGCGGTGGGCGTACCCAGCGCCGCGACGGCCGGTGGCCAGCCCGATCCGAGCACGATGGCGACGTCGTGCTCGGCGATTCCGGTGCGTTCGGCGATGACCTCGGCCGCCCGGGCCGCGAGCTCGCCTGGGTCGGACGGGGTTTGGGTCACAGCGGGAGCCTAGCCCGGCGACGGCGAGCGCCGATGGCGGCGCGAGTGAGGAGCCGGGCGATCGAGCCTAGCCCGGCGACGGCGAGCGCCGATGGCGGCGCGAGTGAGGAGCCGGGCGATCGGCCCAGCGGTGGGGAGCTGTCGCCGGTATATGCCAGGATTTGCCGTATGAATCTTCGTAAGTGGCCGGTGGTTGGCCCGGTCATGGGAGCGGCCGTCGCTGTTGTGCTGTCGGTGGTTTCGATCACACTCGGCCCGGCGCCGTCGGCCAGGGCGGACTGCCCGAACGTGCAACTCATCTTCATCCGGGGTACCGCCGAGCCGCCCGGCCTGGGGGCCGTCGGCGACGCGCTGTTCGCCGCGCTGCAACCCGCGCTGGGGTCGCGCAGCGTCGATTCCTACGCGGTGAACTACCCGGCCAGCTACAACTTCCTGACCACCGCCGACGGCGCCAACGACGCGCGCGACCACATCGCCCAGATGGTCGACCAGTGCCCGTCGACGCGGCTGGTGCTCGGCGGCTTCTCGCAGGGCGCCGCCGCGGTGTCGATGCTCGCGGGCGTGCCGCCGGTCGGCGAGCGGATCGGCAACTTCGGATCGGCGCCGGCGCTGGATCCCGCGCTCGCCGGCAAGATCCGGGCCGTCGCGGTGTTCGGCAACCCCGGCAACCGCTTCAACACGCCGCTGTCGTCGACGGGTGCCTTCGCCGGCCGCGCCATCGACCTGTGCAGCGACGGCGACCCGGTCTGCGTCGTCGGCGGTCGCGACCGGGATGCCCACCACGTCTACGAGGACCCGCCGTATCCCGGTCAGGCGGCCGGATTCATCGCCGGGCTGGTGTAGCTTTGCGGCCCTCCGGGCCGCCGACCGGTGAGTGACATACTGCGAGAGTGCCCACAACCCCGTTAGACAGTGTTGAGGCTGTGGTGCGGCGACGTGGTGCCGACCTGGTCGAGTTGTCCCATGCCATCCACGCCGAGCCCGAGCTGGCCTTCGCCGAGCATCGCAGCTGCGCCAAGGCGCAGGCGCTGGTCGCCGAGCGCGGCTTCGAGATCACCGCGGCCGCCGGCGGGCTGGACACCGCCTTTCGCGCCGACTTCGGCAGCGGGCCGCTGACCATCGGCGTCTGCGCCGAATACGACGCGCTGCCCGAAATCGGTCACGCCTGCGGCCACAACATCATCGCGGCGTCGGCGGTGGGCACGGCGCTGGCACTGGCCGACGTGGCCGACGAGCTCGGGCTGCGGGTGTCGCTGCTGGGGACGCCGGCCGAGGAGGCCGGCGGCGGCAAGGCGCTGCTGCTCGACGCCGGGGTGTTCGACGACATCGCCGCGGCGGTCATGCTGCATCCGGGGCCGGTCGACATCGCGGCGGCCCGCTCGCTGGCCCTGTCCGAGGCGACGGTGAACTACCGCGGCAAGGAATCGCACGCCGCCGTGGCGCCGCAGCTGGGCGTCAACGCCGTCGACGCGGTGACCGTCGCGCAGGTGGCCATCGGCCTGCTGCGCCAGCAATTGGCGCCGGGGCAGCTGGTGCACGGCATCGTCACCAACGGCGGGCAGGCCGTCAACGTGATCCCCGGCCGCGCGGCGGTTCAGTACGCGATGCGCGCGGTGGAATCCGATTCGCTGCGTGAGCTGGAGGGCCGGGTGTACGCCTGCTTCGCCGCGGGCGCACTGGCCACCGGCTGCGAATACGAGATCGACAATCCCGCACCCGCCTACGACGAGCTGCGGCCCGACGAGTGGTTGGCCGACGTCTTCCGCGAGGAGATGTGTCGGCTGGGCCGCGAGCCGGTCGCCCGCGAGTACGAGTCCGCGCTGCCCATGGGCAGCACCGACATGGGCAACGTGACGCAGGTGCTGCCGGGGATCCACCCGATCGTCGGGGTCGACGCCGGCGGCGCGATGGTGCACCAGCGCGCCTTCGCCGACGCCGCCGCCGGCCCCAGCGCCGACCGCGCGGTCGTCGAGGGCGCGATCATGTTGGCGCGCACGGTTGTTCAGCTGGCCCAGACGCCCGCCCAGCGCGACCGGGTGATGGACGCGCGGGAGCGCCGGCGGTCCGGGGCGCGATCATGAGCCTGGTCGACGCCGCCGATTCGTGGCTGGCCGCCCACCACCAAGACCTGGTCGACTGGCGCCGGCACATTCACCGCTATCCCGAGCTGGGCCGCCAGGAGTACGCCACCACCCAGTTCGTCGCCGAGCGGCTGGCCGAGGCCGGCCTCAACCCCAAGGTGCTGCCCGGCGGGACGGGGCTGGTGTGCGACCTCGGGCCCGAACACGAGCCCCGGATCGCGTTGCGGGCCGACATGGACGCCCTGCCGATGGCCGAGCGCACCGACGCCCCCTACGCCTCCACCATGCCCAACGTGGCGCACGCCTGCGGTCACGACGCGCACACCGCGATCCTGCTGGGCACCGCCCTGGTGCTGGCGTCGGTGCCCGAGCTGCCGGTCGGGGTGCGGCTGATCTTCCAGGCCGCCGAGGAGCTGATGCCCGGCGGGGCGATCGACGCCATCGCGGCCGGCGCCATCACCGGGGTGTCGCGGATCTTCGCCCTGCACTGCGACCCGCGGCTGGAGGTTGGCAAGGTCGCGGTCCGGCACGGCCCCATCACCTCGGCGGCCGACCAGATCGAGATCACGCTGTATTCGCCCGGCGGGCACACGTCGCGCCCGCACCTGACGGCCGACCTGGTCTACGGGCTCGGCACGCTGATCACCGGGCTGCCCGGGGTGTTGTCGCGGCGCATCGACCCGCGCAACGGAACCGTGCTGGTGTGGGGCGCGGTCAACGCCGGGGTGGCCGCCAACGCCATCCCGCAGAGCGGCGTGCTGGCGGGCACCGTGCGCACCGCCAGCCGGCAGACCTGGGTGGGCCTGGAGGAGATCATCCGCGAGACGGTGTCCGGGCTGCTGGCGCCGCTGGCTATCGAACACACGCTGCAATACCGGCGCGGCGTGCCGCCGGTGGTCAACGAGGACCTCTCGACGCGCATCCTCACCCACGCGATCGAGGCCGTCGGCCCCGACGCGCTGGCCGACACCCGTCAGTCCGGGGGTGGCGAGGACTTCTCCTGGTACCTCGAGGAGATCCCCGGTGCGATGGCGCGCCTCGGCGTGTGGCCGGGGGTGGGGCCGCAGCTCGACCTGCACCAGCCGACGTTCAACCTCGACGAGCGGGCCCTGCCGATCGGGGTGCGCGTGATGACCAACATCGTCGAGCAGTCGGCCGCGTTCGAGCGGTCCTAGGCGCCTACGAGGGCCGCGCACCCGTGGCGCGCACGACATGGTCGGCGATGTGGGCGTACGTCCGCCGCGTGACGTCGCCGGCGCCGCTCATGATGTTGTAGCCGTGGTCGACGCCGGCCACCTCGTGGTACTCCGCCAACGCCCCGACGGCCCGGAGTTTCTCCGCGTACCTGCGGGCCTCGTCGCGCAGCCGGTCGTGCTCGGCGGTCACCACCAGCGCGGGCGCTATGCCGGCGAGGTCGTCGGCGTTGCCGTCCCAGGCGGGCGACGCCAGGCGGTCGCGCCGGTGCGCCGGATCGGGAATGTAGGCGGTGTCGAAGACCTCGCTCATCCACGGCTTCATGATCGCCCGGTTGCCGATCGCCGAGGGCTTGTCGCGGCTGGGCGTGACCAGGTCCAGCGGCGGGTAGTGCAGCACCTGCAGCGCGATGTCGGGGCCGCCGTTTTCCAGCGCGAGGCGGGCCGCCGCGGCCGACAGGTTGCCGCCCGCGCTTTGGCCGCCGACGCACAGCCGGGTGCCGTCCCAGTCGCGCTCGGCGCCGGCCGCCCAGCACACGATGTCATAGATCTGATGCACCGCGGCGGGGAAGCGGCGCCGCGGCGCCAGCGCGTAGTCGGGGTTGATCACCAGCACGCCCGCGTTGGCGGCCAGGTAGCGGCACCATGGATCGTCCTGCTCGGGGTGTCCGACCACGAAGCCGCCGCCGTGCACGTTGACGTAGACGGGCGGGTTCGTCGCCGCGGGCGGGTAATAGACGGTCGCGGACACGGTGCCCTCGCGGGTGGGGATCGCGACCTCACCGGTGCGGGCGGCGAACTCCGGGAAGCGCACGGCGGGCTTAGGAGCCGGGTTGATGGCGGCCGCGAACGCGCGCGCCACCGCGTCGGCGATCAGCGGTACGGACAGGATTGACAGCCGAATGTCCTTCGCGTTCGGGGCGCCTCGATCAGGCGCTGGTGCCGGGACCAATGTTTCGGGCCGGGCGGGTGCGCAGCCAGTGTACGTAATCGCTTGGCGCTCCGGCGATTTCGGCGGCGTCGGCCATCACCCCCAGGTACCGGGCCGACGGCATGCCGCCTTCCCAGGCGTCCAGCACGTACAGCCACGCCAACACCGGGTCAGTGTCGGTGTCCGACGAGATCCGCTCCACCCGGCACCGGATCTTCTTGTGCACGCCGAACTCCGAGCCCTCCCAGCGGTCCAGGTTGTTCTCGTCCGCCGGAGTCATGTCGTAGAGGACGACGAACACCTTTGACCCCGGGTCCTCGACGACGCTGGCCAGCGCGCCCTCCCAGCCGATGTCCTCGCCACCGAAGGTCAATCTCCACCCGTGCAGCCAGCCGGTTCCGGCCATCGGCGAATGGGGCGCGCGTTTCTGCATCTGCTCGGGATCCATGTTGGACCCGTACGCGGCGTAGAGCGGCACGGGGAAAGCTTAGACGTCCGACGCTGGCCGGTCTTCCCCCGAGCATTCGCGGGGTCCCCGCCGCTTCGTTAGGTTGGGGGCTGTGGTGACCCGCATCGTGATCCTCGGTGGCGGCCCGGCCGGCTACGAGGCCGCGCTGGTGGCCGCCACCTCACACCCCGACACGACCCGCGTCACGGTGATCGACTCCGACGGCATCGGCGGCGCGGCGGTGCTCGACGACTGCGTGCCGTCCAAAACGTTCATCGCCTCCACCTGGCTGCGCACT
>NZ_LZLL01000050.1:0-859 GCF_001669335.1 Mycobacterium sp. 1245852.3
CCGCTGAACGTGATGGACATCCGGGAGAACCCGGCGACCTGCTGGTGGTGGCAGAAGACCTCCGGTGAGAACCGGGCCCGCGTGCAGGTCATCTCCGGCGCGACCATTCCGGTCGAGCAGAAGGACGTCAACCGGGTGGTGTCGCTGGTCAAGGCGGACACCACCGGGCGCGAAGCCGACCAGGTCTTCTTCGGGCCCGACTACGCGAACTTCGTGGCCGTCACCGGAAACGACCCGGGAGCCAAGACCACCGAATCGCTGTGGTGGCTCACGGACGCGGGCGCCCGCTTCGGGGTCGACGACACCCGCGAGGTGCGAGAAGCGTTGGGCCTCAAGACGAAACCGGGCCTGGCGCCGTGGGTGGCGCTGCGGCTGCTCCCGCAAGGGCCGACGTTGTCGCGGGCGGATGCGCTGGTGGAGCACGACACGCTACCGATGGATATGTCCCCAGGAGAGTTGGCGGTACCGAAGTGAAACGTGGATTTGCGCGGCCGACGCCGGAGAAGCCTCCGGTAATCAAGCCGGAGAACATCGTCCTCCCGACGCCGCTGAGCATCCCGCCGCCGGAAGGCAAGCCATGGTGGATCGTGGTGGTCGGCGTCGTGGTGGTCGGTCTGCTGATCGGCATGGTCGCCATGACCTTCGCCAGCGGCTCGCACGTGTTCGGCGGCGCCGGCTCGATCTTCCCGATCTTCATGATCGGTGGCGTCGCGATGATGATGTTCGGCGGCCGGTTCGGCGGCCAGCAGCAGATGAGCCGCCCCAAGCTGGACTCGATGCGCGCCCAGTTCATGCTGATGCTGGACATGCTGCGCGAGACCGCCCACGAGTCGGCCGACAGCATGGACGCCAACTACCG
>NZ_LZLL01000051.1:0-18576 GCF_001669335.1 Mycobacterium sp. 1245852.3
ACTGTGCCGTCCTTTTCGTAGTGATACACCGGGCCGCCGCCCCCGGGCGGGCCGTTCCATCCGGCCCCGCCGCCCGGTTGGTGACACCGGCGGCGCGCTAACGGTGCCAAGCGGTGTCCGCCCCAATCATGCTCTCGCGCAGGGCTATTGGGGCGGTCACCGCCTAACGGGCTGTTGTCCTTAGTTGCGCGGCAGGGTGAGCCGGAATCGGGCGCCGCCCTCGTGGGGCAGGCACACCAGGTCGCCGCCGTGGGCGCGCGCCAGCGCCCGCGCGATCGCCAGGCCCAGCCCGGCGCCGCCGTGATCGCGGGCGCGACCGGCGTCCAGGCGCACCAGCCGCTCGAAGATGTTGTCCCGCTGGTCATCCGGGATGCCCGGCCCGGTGTCGGTGACGGTCACCTCCGCGAGGCCCTCGTCGGCGCGAAGGTCGACGGTGATGGCTCCGCCGGCCGGCGTATACCGGCGTGCGTTGTCGAGCAGGTTGGACACGATCTGGGACAGGCGGGTCGCGTCGGCGTTGAGGCTCAGCGTGGCCAAACCGGTGCGGCTGACGCTGATCTGCGGTGCCAGCATGGCGGCGCGATCGGCTTCCCCATCGAGGACGGCGGCCACGTCGACGTCATGCAGCTCGAGCGCGAGCCCGGCGTCGATGCGGCTCAGGTCCAGCATGTCGGAGACGAGTCGTCCGGCGCGGCGCGCGTCGGAGAGCAGCAGGCTCGCCCGACGGTATTGCCCGTCGTCTTGATGTTGCGAGGCGCCGTGCGCGAGTTGTTCGGCGGCGACCTGGATGCCGGCGATCGGGGTGCGCAATTCGTGGGCGGCGTCGACGAGAAAGCGCCGGGTTGCGGACTCGGCGCGTTGCGCGGTGTCGGCGGCGTGCCGGGCGCGGCGCTCGGAGGTTTCCAGGGCATCCAGCATACCGTCGAAAGCCCTTGCGGCGCGACCTAATTCGGTGTCGGTGCGGTCCGGATGCAGTCGGCGGCCGCGGTCCCCGGTGGTGATGGCGTTGGCCAGCGCGGTGAGCCGGTCCAGCGGGCGCAGCGCCGCCCGGCTGACCGCAACCAGTAACAGCGCCGCAAGCAGCAGGGTCGCCAAGCCCGCCCCGATCATCAGGGCGCGCAGCTGATGCGCGACCTGGGTGGTCTGCGTGGTGTCGGCGACCAGGATCACCCGGCTCCCGTCGGGCAGCGGGTGCACGACGGCCGTCGCGGTGGCATCCGGCGGCGGGCCGGGCGGCGGTGGAAGTGCGTACGGCGGTGGCGGATACGGCGGAGGTGGCGGATACGGCGGTGGATAGGCCGGCGGCGGATACAGCGGGGGTGGTTCGACTTCGCCGTCACTGAGCTCCGGGCTGATCCCGCGGTCACCGTAGGAGCTGCCGTTGGCCGTGACGACGAGCGCCCGGATCCCGCCGCCGTTGAGTTCGGCGGCAAGCAGATCCGGTGAGGTGCGCGCGGCGCTCAACGCGTCGGCGCGCGATGTCGCGGCCAGCAGCCGGTCGTGCAGATTGCGCTGTGCCAGAACGCCCATGGTGAAGTCGATGGTGACGCCGAGCACCACCAGCAGGCCCGCCAGCAGCGCGAGCACCACCAGCGTCACCCGACGTTGCAGCGACGGCGTCGGTGTCCTCGAGGCGGCCGTCATGACCGCTCGGCCCGCAGGCGGTAGCCGATGCCGCGCACGGTATGCAGGATCCGCGGCCCGTGCGCCTCCAGCTTGCGCCGCAGCCCGCTGACATGGACCTGCACCAGGTTGGGGTCGTAGGCGTCGTAGCCCCACACCCCGTTCAGAATCTGGCCTGCGCTGACGATCCGGCCGCGCTGCTCCACCAGGAAAGACAGCACCCGCAACTCGGTTGCCGTCAGATCCAGCGGGTGGCCGCCGCGCGCCGCCACACCGGCACCGAGGTCCAGCGTGACGTCGCCCACCTGAATCACCTGGGACAGCCGTCCGCGCCGGCGTAGCACCGCGCCGACCCGCGACACCAGCTCGGCCAGCTCGAACGGCTTGATGACGTAGTCGTCGGCGCCGCCGTCGAGTCCGCGTAGCCGATCCGGCAGCCCGTCGCGGGCCGTGATCAAGACGATCCCGACGTCACCCCATTCCCGAATCACGTCGATCAGTTCGAACCCGTCGCGTCCCGGCAGCATCACGTCGAGCACCACCAGGTCGGGCCGCATTCCGTCGAGAACCTCTTCCAGGCCGTCACCGTCGCGGCGGGCATCGGTGTGATAGCCCACCTCGGTCAGCGCCTCGCTGACCATCTCCCGGATGGTCTCGGAGTCCTCGACGACCAGCACCCGCGGCGTGCCGAAGCTGAACCGGCCGGCCGCGCGCAGGCAATCCGTCATTCCTCCATTGTCGGTGCCGGTGCTGAAACGAACCTGAGGGCGCTGCCCACTGTGACGAGCCGTTCATCGGGCGGCCGAATTCTTCAGATCCATTTCAGCCCCGGCTCTTAACGTCCGTGGCATGACCACGAACGACGACATCAACACCAATGCACCCGCACCGCCGCCGGTCGCCGAGCCGGCATTAGAGCGACGCCGCTACCCCACCGGCGTGGTGATCGGCGCCGGGGTGGCGGGGGCGCTGCTCGGCGCGGTCGGCACCGTCGCGGCGATCGCGTTCGCCTGGATAGTCAGCGTCGGACCACCCCCGCCGCCGCTCGGGCCGCCGCCGATGCTGGCGGCGCCGTTCCACGGGCCGCCGCCTCCCCCGATGGGTGGACCCGGGCCGGGTGGTTTCGGCTTTGTTCCGCCGCCCGGCCCGCCGGGACCCCCGCGAGGCTTCTGGCCACCACCCCCGGGCGAGGGCTTCCCGACGCCGGCCGCGCCGACACCGTCCGCCGCGCCGCATCCCTGACCAACAATGACTCGCTTCGGTCGCCGTCACGATGCCTTCGTGACGGCGACCGGCGGCGTCGGCCCGGTAGCGTCTCGAGTGAACCAGCTCGACGATCCGGGAGAGCCGCATGACATCGGACAACAGCGGAGCCCGCCGGTTTCCCACCGGTGTCGCCGCTCTGGCCGGGCGGCTGCTGCGGTCGCGCCGCCTCATGCGCGCGCCGATCTGGATCTACAAGGCCCGCGCGGGCGCGCTGTTCGGCTCACGCATCGTGCTGCTCGAACACATCGGCCGCAAGTCGGGCATGCCGCGCTATGCGGCGTTGGAGATCGTCGACCACTCGTCGCCCGGCACCTACGTGGTCGCCTCTGGCTTCGGCCGAAAAGCCCAGTGGTTCCGCAACATTGAAGCCAACCCCCGGGTGCGGGTCTACGCCGGCAGCCACCCGCCCAGGACCGCTACCGCGCGGGTGATGACCACACCCGAGGCCGATAACACCTTGGCCGCCTACCGATCCCGCCATCCCAAGGCGTGGGCGCGAATGCGCCCGGTGCTCGAGCAGACGCTCGGCGTGCCGATCACCGACACCGACACCCCGCTGCCGCTGGTCGAGTTGCGCCTCGATTAGCTCTGGTCGGGCCCCTTGATCGTCATCGCGGCGACCAACGCCAAAAACAGCGCGGCCGGAACACCGTTGACGACCTTGTCGCGCACCCGGACGTGCGCGCCCACCGCCAACACGAAGTACAACGTCAGCATCGCCGTCGTCAGCCGCGCCAGGGTGGGAAAACGGTTGACCGACAGCAATCCGACGGCGGCGGCCGCCTTCACCGCGGGCAACACGGGCCGGACGTTCTCCGGCAGGCCCACGTCATCGAGCACCTTCTTGATCGGGGCCACCTGGACGCCGCACAGTACCGCGTCGACGGCGTGGAAGGCGCCCAGCGCCGCATAGGTCTTCGGGGAAGTCAACGCACTCATGCCGCAATCCTAGGGAGTCAGCTCCCCAGGCGAGCCATCCGCGGGCTTGCTGGCGATTGCCTCGGCCTTGGCCACGGCTTGAGCGACCGAGGGATCGGTTTCGGCGGAGAACCAGTCCGCGACCTCTGCGTCGTCGCCGTCAGTGGCATGCCTGGGAGCATCGTCAACCGGAGAAGGCTCGAACCGGAATACGCCGTCCTCGCCCGGCGAGCCAAGCAGCCGCGTGAACCCTTGCAACGCGGCGCTGAAATCGCTGGGCACCACCCACACCTTGTTCGCGTCGCCGCGCGCCATTTCGGGCAGCGTCTGCAAGTACTGGTAGGCCAACATTTCCGGAGTGGGACGGCCGGCCTTGATCGCGGCGAACGTCTTCTCAATGGCCTTGGCCTGCCCCTGGGCCCTCAGGTAGGCGGCCGCTCGCTCACCCTGCGCGCGCAGTACCCGCGACTGGCGGTCGGCTTCCGCAGTCAGGATCGCGGCCTGCTTGGCGCCTTCGGCGGCAAGGATTTGCGCAGCCTTTTGTCCCTCAGCCTGCATGATCGCCGCTTGCCGGGTGCCTTCGGCGGTCAGGATCATCGCGCGCTTCTCGCGGTCGGCCTTCATCTGCTTCTCCATCGACGCCTGAATCGATGGAGGCGGGTCGATGCTGCGCAATTCGACCCGCGCGACCCGCAGACCCCAGCGGTTGGTCGCCTCGTCGAGCACGCCGCGCAGCTGCCCGTTGATCTGGTCGCGCGACGTCAACGTCTGCTCCAACGTCATGCCGCCGACGACGTTGCGCAGCGTGGTGGTGGTGAGCTGCTCGACGCCGACGATGTAGTTGCTGATCTCGTAGACGGCCGCCTGGGGCACGGTGACCTGGAAGTAGACCACGGTGTCGATGTTCAGCGTCAGGTTGTCCTCGGTGATCACCGGCTGCGGCGGGAACGACACCACCCGCTCACGCAGATCCACCCGGGCGCGGACCCGATCGATGAACGGCACCAGCAACGTCAGTTGCCCGCTGACCGTGCGGCTGTATCGGCCCAGCCGTTCGATCACCGCCGCCTCCGCCTGGGGTATCAGCGCCACCGACTTGGCCACCACGACGATCGCGAAGATCACCAGGACGGCCAGCAGCACCAATCCAGCCACTGCACCTTGCATCGGACTTCCTCTCTCTACCAGTCGTCGGCAGCGTCGTCTCGCCGCTACAGACTGCTCCTGAAGACCACCGCCGTCGCGCCGTCGATCTGCATGACGGTGACCGGCTCACCGGGTTCGTAGACGTCGGCGTCGTCGAGCGGGCGCGCGGACCACACTTGGCCGTCGAGCTTGACCTGACCCTCGTCGCGCGCGACCCGCTCGAGCACCAGCGCGGTTTTGCCCTGCAGCGCCTCGATTCCCAACCGCGGCGCCCCGGCCGGCGTCAGCCGCCGCTTCAGCGGCGGACGAACCACCACCAGCAGCAATACCGAGACCACCAGGAACACCGCGCCGTTCGCCCAGACCGGAAAGTCGGTCACCCAACTGGTTAGCGCCGCGGCCAGCGCGCCGCCACCGAGCATCACCAAAAACAAATGGCCGGTGAGCGCCTCCGCACCGGCCAGCACCAGCGCGAATATTAGCCAAAGCACCGCGGCGTGCATGCGGCAAGAATACGCGTGATCCGCCTTTGCCGGGCAAAACAACTACACTGCGTTCTCGTGTGGTGTCCCAGTGTTTCGCTGTCCCTGTGGGCCAATGCGTGGCTCGCCGGAAAGGCCGCGCCCGACGACGTCCTGGACGCGTTATCCGTTTGGGCGCCAAAGCAATCGGTGACCGCGTATGATGCGGTCGCCGCGGGCCACACCGGGCTGCCCTGGCCCGACGTACACGACGCCGGAACGGTCACGCTGCTGCAGACATTGCGGGCCGCGATCGGCCGGCCGACACCGGCGTCCGACGGCGCCGGGTTGATGCGCGGATCGATCAACGTGGTTTTGCCGGTGCCGGGCGACGTCCGCGGGCTGGCCCCCGGAACGCAGTTCGAGCGGGACGCGCTGGCGGCCGGCGAGGCGGTCATCATCGCCAATCCCCGCAATCCCGCCACCGCGGTCGGCCTGGTGCCCGAGTTCTCCTATGAGGACGACGAGGACATGCCCGACGACTATGAGACGCGGCTGGCCGAATTGTGCGCGCTGACGTGGACCGTGTACTCGCTGCCCGGCGCGCCGGTGCTGGACCATTACGAGCTCGGCGACGCCGAGTACACGCTGCGGTCGGCGGTGCGCTCGGCCGCGGACGCGCTGGGCGCCATCGGGCTGGGGGCCGCGGCGTCCGACGTCGACGACCCGCGCGGCCTCGTCGAGCAACTCTTGGAATCCGCACGGCAACACCGCATTCCCGACCACGCGCCGACGCGCGCGCTGCGGGTGCTGGAGAACGCCGCCCATGTCGACGCCATCATCGCGGTCAGCGCGGGGCTGAGCCGATCCGACTCTCCGGACCGGTTCACCGCGCCCGTCGCTGCGGGCCTGGAACCCGTGGGAACGCAATCCTCTTCGGAGGCCCGCATCGCCAGCGACGCGCTGCGACCGCTCACCGCGGTGGTGCGTTCGGCGCGGATGGCGGCCGTGACCGCGATCCTGCATTCGGCCTGGAGCGATTAACCGTTTCTAGCGGCCGGCCGCGCAATGCGGTGGGCGGCAGGGCGCGCCGTTGACGCTGGCGAGGCAACCGGGGACCGGGTCGGGCCCGGTCACCCTCTCGGGCGCCCGGCCGTACCGCAATTCGTCGATCAGATCCGCGGCCATCCGCGCGAAACGCGGGTGGGCGTTGGGCGTCGACGCCCGCACCAGCGCCACGCCCGCCGCCTCGGCCTGGGCTGCCAACTCGTTGTCCAGGTCCCACACCACCTCGATGTGGTCGGCCACGAACCCGATCGGGCAGATGATGACGGCCTTGGTCCCGGTCTGCGCCAGGGTGGCCAGGTGGTCGGCGACGTCGGGCTCCAGCCATGGCACCTGGGGCGGTCCCGACCGCGACTGCCACGCCAGGTCGTAGTCGGAATACCCGGCGGCGGTCGCCACAAGGCTTGCGGCATAGGCGACTTGGCGGCTGTACAGCCGGGGACCCAGGCGGTCGTCGGCGGCCACCGGGATGGAATGCGCGGTGAACACCAGTCGAGCGCCGGCCTGTTGCTCGGGGGTCAGCGCACCCGACGCCGCGCCGATGGTGTCGGCGAAGATCCGCACGAACCGCGGGTGGTCGAAGTACGGCCGCAGCTTGACCAATTCGGGCGCATCCGGCCCGGCCGCCTCGCGCGCGCGGGCGATGTCCTCGACGTATTGCGTGCAACTGGAGTAGCCGCTCCACGCCGAGGTGGTGAACACCACGGCCCGACGAATTCCATTGTCGCGCATGGTCGCGACGGTGTCCTCGACGTAGGGCTCCCAGTTGCGGTTGCCGAAATAGACCGGCAGGTCCAGGCCGCGGTCGTGCAGCTCGGCTTCCAGTTGGGCGACCAGCGCGCGATTGATGTTGTTGATCGGCGAGACGCCGCCGAAATGCAGGTAGTGCTCGGCGACGTCATCGAGGCGTTCCGGTGGCACGTTGCGGCCCCGGGTGACGTTCTCCAGGAACGGCCGAACCTGCTCGGGGCCTTCCGGCCCACCGAAGGACAGCAGCAGGACGGCGTCGAATTCCATTACCGTCTACAGCAATTGGGTGCTTGCGCCGCCGTCGGCGTAGATGATGGTTCCGGTCGTCGCCGGCAGCCAGTCCGAGAGCAGCGCGCACACCGTCTTGGCGACCGGGGTCGGGTCCTTCATGTTCCAGCCGATGGGTGCGCGCTGGTCCCAGCCCTCTTCGAGCAGCTGCATCTGCGCACCGGCCTCCTCGCCGAGCGCCCCGCCGACGATCGCGCTCATCGCCAGCGTCCGGATCGGGCCCGCGGCAACGAGATTCGAGCGCACACCGAACTTACCCGCCTCGCGCGCCACGAATCGGTTGACCGATTCCAGCGCGCTCTTGGCCACCGTCATCCAGTTGTACGCCGGCATCGCCCGGCTGGGGTCGAAGTCCATACCCACGATCGAGCCGCCGGGATTCATGATCGGCAACGTCGCCTTGGCCAGCGAGGCGTACGAATACGCCGAGATGTGAATGCCTTTCGAGACATCTTCGTAGGGCGCGTCGAAGAACGGGTTGATGCCCATCCCGGTCTGCGGCATGAAACCGATCGAGTGCACCACCCCGTCGAGCTTGTTGCCCTCACCGATCTCGGCGGTCACCCGCTCGGCGAGCGAGTCCAAGTGCTCCTGGTTCTGCACGTCGAGTTCGATCAGCGGCGCCTTCTCCGGCAGCCGGTCGGCGATGCGCTGGATCAGGCGCAACCGGTCGAACCCGGTCAGCACCAACTGCGCCCCGGCCTCCTGGGCTGCCTTGGCGATGTGAAACGCAATCGACGAATCGGTGATGATTCCCGAGATCAGAATCCGTTTGCCGTCGAGCAGTCCTGCCATGTCCGTCCTTAATGTCGTGGTTGAAGTCAGTGGCCCATGCCCATGCCGCCGTCCACGGGGATGACCGCGCCGGCGATGTAGCTGGCGTCCTCGGACGCCAGGAAGCTGACCGCGCCGGCGACCTCCTCGGCGGTGCCGACCCGCTTGGCCGGGATGAAGTCCAGCGCACCCTCCTGGATCCGCTCGTCGAGGGCGCGGGTCATCTCGGTGTCGATGTATCCCGGCGCCACCACATTCGCAGTCACGTTGGCCTTGGACAGCTCCCGCGAGATCGAGCGGGCCATGCCGATCAGGCCGGCCTTGGCGGCCGCGTAGTTCGCCTGGTTGCCGATGCCCCAGCTGCCCGACACCGACCCGATGAAGATGATCCGGCCGAAACGCTTGCGCTGCATGCTGCGTGAGGCGCGCTGGGCTACCCGGAAGGCCCCGGTGAGGTTGGCGTTGATGACCTCCTCGAACCGCTCCTCGGTCATCCGGATCAGGAACGCGTCCTTGGATATGCCGGCGTTGGACACCAGCACCTCGACCGGGCCCTGGTGCTCCTCGACCTCTTTGAAGGCGCGGTCGACCGCTTCGTTGTCGGTGACGTCGCACACGACGCCGAACAACCCCTCGGGCGCCCCGGATCCGCGGTGCGTGACGGCCACCTTGTGGCCGTCGGCGGCGAGCCGCTGCGCGATCGCCAGTCCGATCCCCCGGTTTCCGCCGGTGACCAGGACTGAACGGGATACGAATGCCGGTTTGCCGCCGTTGGTGGCGGCCTTGGGGGTGTTTTCGGTGGCTGCGTCAGTCACCCGGCCAACTTATCGCCTCGGCTTACAAGGACCGAAATCTCCCCCTGTTATGACCGCGAGCGTAAGCGGGCTGCGATTTTCGGACCGGGTTTCCGCAGTGGGCTTACGCTCGCGAAGCTCTGTCAGTGCCGCGACGCAAACTTCCGCCATGACGGGCATTACCGGTCCCTTCCTGGGCAGCGAAGCCCTAGCTGCCGGCGAAGTGACTCCCCATGAGCTGCGCAGCCGGTATACAGCGCTGCACAAGGACGTGTACGTGGCTACAGACCTCGCGCTGACGGCGGCGTTGCGCGCGAAGGCCTGCTGGCTGCGGTCGCGACGTCGCGGCATAATCGCCGGCTTTTCCGCCTCCGCGCTGCACGGCTCGAAGTGGATCGACCCGGCGTTACCCGCCGAGATCATCGACACCAACCGCTGGCCAGTCGCGGGCGTGCACGTTTGGGAAGAGCGGATCGAGGCCGACGAGATCACCGTCATCGACGGCATACGAGTCACCACACCGGCGCGAACGGCACTCGATCTGGCCAGGCGATGCCGCCTGGGTGTCGCGGTCGCCGCGGTCGATGCCCTCGTGCAGGCGACCGATCTGAAGATGGCCGATGTCGAGCTGTTGGTCGGGCGGTATCGGGGACGTCGAGGCATGAAGGCCGCTCGCGCCGCCCTCGAACTCGTCGACGGTGGGGCGCAATCCCCCAAGGAGACCTGGCTGCGTCTCCTATTGATTGCGGCGGGCTTTCCCGCTCCCCAGACGCAGATTTGTGTCCGCAACGAATGGGGTTGGGCCGAGGCCTATTTGGATATGGGTTGGGAGGACATCAAGGTAGCCGTGGAGTACGACGGCGACCAGCATCGAACGAGTCGCTACCAGTACGTCAAGGACATCCGCCGGCTGGAGACGATCGAACGTTACGGCTGGATCGTGATCCGGGTGATCGCCGAGGATCATCCCGACGACATCATCCGCCGGGTGCGCGCAGCCCGCGCTTCGCGAGCGTAAGCCGACTGTGGAAATTCGGGCCGAAATTCACAGTGTGCTTACGCTCGCGGGTCAAAGGGGGCTCGCGGGTCAAAGGGGCCGCGCACAGACGCTAGGTCGGCAGGCGCCGGTTGATCAGCAACGCCGCCAGCGCCGCGAGCGCCAGCACCAGCGCGCCCAACCGCACCCAGCCCACGCTGGCGTCGCCCTTGATCGTCTCGTAGCCGATCTGCTGCTGCAGCGTCGCGTAGACCGATTTCAGTTCCTGCAATGACGCAGCGCTGTAGGCATTTCCGCCCGAGAGCTGGGCCACCTTCTTCAGCGTCTCGTCGTCGACGGGCACCGGCTGGCGCTGGTCGTTGATCTCGACGAACCCGTACGGGGTGCCGAAGGAGATGGTCGAGATCGGCACGCCCTGGTCCTTGGCCGTGCGCGCCGCGGTGAAGGCGCCCTTCGGATTGTCCGGGTTGGTCGGCATCGTCTCCTTGCCGTCGGAGAACAACACGATGCGCGCCGGGGGCGGTTTGTCGCCGCCGCCGATCACCGCGCCGACCGTCGCGATGGCCTGCAGCGCGGTGAAGATGCCCTCGCCGGTGGCGGTGCGGTCGGCGAACTGCAGCTTGTCCAGCGCCGCCTTGGTGGATTCCCGGTTGGTCGTCGGCGAGACCAGCACCGTGGCGGTCCCCGCATAGGCGATCAGCCCGAGGTTGATGCCCGGCGTCAGCTCGTCGGCGAACTGCTTGGCGGCCTCCTGCGCGGCCGCCATCCGGTTGGGCGCGACATCGGTGGCGCGCATGGACTGCGAGACGTCGATGACCAGCATCACCACCGCGCGGTTGCGGGGAATCCGAACGTCGTTGGTGGGGCCGGCCATTGCGATGGTGAACAGCACCAGCGAGGCCACCAGCAGGATCGCCGGAACGTGGCGCCACGTTGAAGGCCGTTTGGGCGCAACGCTTTCCAGCAGCTCCATGTTGGCGAACCGCAGCATGCGCCGCTGGCGCGCCAGCTGCATCAGGATGTAGAGCGCGGCCAGCCCGAAGACGACCAGCAGGAACAGAAAGAACCACGAATGTTCGAAGCCCGACAACGACATCGGGCCCAGTAGCGGCAGTGTCACTGCCGCCCTGCCAATGCACCGCGCCGGCGGGATTCGACGAACCGCACGATGTCGGCGATCCAGTCACGGTCGGTACGCAGCGTCAGTATCGGGGCCCCGCAGCTGCGGATCGTGCGCGCCACGTCGGCGCGGTGCGCCGCGGCGGCCTTGGCGAAATCGTCACGCAGCTGCGCGTCGATGGTGAACTCGCGGGTGACGCCGGACTCGGCGTCCTGCAGCACCACGTCGCCGATGTCGGGCAGCTCGACGTCACGCGGGTCGAGCACCTCGATGGCCAGCACCTCATGGCGGGCGGCGACCGCTCGCAGCGGGCGCATCCAGTTGATCGGCCCGAGGAAGTCGCTGATGATCACCGCCATGCCGCGGCGGCGTTCCGGCCGGCGCAGGGCGTCGATCGCGGTCGCCAGATCGCCGCGCACCCCGACGGGCGCGCGCGGCGTGGTGGCGATGGTGCGCAACAGCGTCTGCTCGTGCTGACGTCCGGAGCGGGCCGGCACCCGGGTGATCTTGGCGCCGGTGGAGACGATCGCGCCCAGCCGGTTGCCGCCCCCGCTGTTGAGGAAGGTGATCGCGGCGGCCGCCGCCACCGCGAGGTCGCGCTTCTCGCAGCCCACGGTCCCGAAGTCCAGGCTGGCCGACATGTCGACCACCAGCCAGGTTTCCAGCTCCCGGTCGGCGATCATCTGCCGCACGTGCGGGTGCGTCGTGCGCGCGGTGACGGCCCAGTCCATCCGGCGGACGTCGTCGCCGGGCTGATACTCGCGCGACTCCCCCGGCTCCGAGCCCGGCCCCGGGATCAGGCCGAGGTGATCACCGTGCAGCACACCGTCGAGCTTGCGTTTGACGGTGAGCTCGAGGGTGCGCAGCGCCGCCGACAGCTTCGGGTCATCGATCTGACCCCGCTGCATCGACGGCGGATGCACCACCGCCCGCCTGTTGGGATCGGTCACCGACCGCTGGCCGCGCCGGCGGGTTGCATCACCGGGGGCACCGAATGACCTTGCTGCGGAACGGCATTCACCTGAGGTAGGGCCACCGTCTGCAGCACCCGGTTGATGACGATCTCCGGCGAGATCTCGTCGGCGAGCGCGTCATAGGTGAGCACCAGCCGGTGGCGCAGCACGTCGGGAATGACGTCGACGACGTCTTGCGGGATCACGTAGTCGCGGCCGCGGACTAGGGCCAGCGATCGGGACGCGGCGATGATGCCCAGCGACGCGCGCGGCGACGCCCCGAACGAGATCCACGTCTTGACGTCGTTCATGCCGAGCTGTTCGGGGTGGCGGGTGGCCGTCACGACGCGCACCACGTAGTCCACCAGGGCGTGGTGGACGAAGACGTTGGCCGCGATGTCCTGCAGCCGCAACAGGTCGCCGGTGTTGAGGATCTGCTTGGGCTCCGGCGGGCGCACGCCCATCCGGTAGATGATCTCCCGCTCCTCCTCCGGCGAGGGGTAGCCGACGTTGATCTTGAACAGGAAGCGGTCGCGCTGGGCTTCGGGCAGCGGGTAGACGCCCTCGTGCTCGATCGGGTTCTGCGTCGCCATCACCAGGAACGGGTTGGGCAGCGCGAAGGTCTTGCCGCCGATCGACACGTGGCGTTCCTGCATGACCTCTAGCAGCGCCGACTGCACCTTGGCCGGCGCACGGTTGATCTCGTCGGCGAGCAGGAAGTTGACCACCACCGGGCCGAGCTCGGTGTCGAACTCCTCCTTGCCCTGGCGGTAGATGCGGGTACCGATGATGTCGGTGGGCACCAGGTCCGGCGTGAACTGGATGCGCGCGAACGTCCCGCCGACCACCTTGGCGAAGGTCTCGACGGCCAGCGTCTTGGCCACGCCGGGCACACCCTCGAGCAGCACGTGCCCCTTGGACAACAGGCCGACTAGCATGCGCTCCACCAGCTGGTCCTGGCCGACGATGATGCGTTTGACCTCGAAGATGGCACGTTCCAGGGTCTGCACCTCGGCGGCCAGTCCGTTACCGCCGCCGGTCGGCGCTTCGTGAGCCGGGCCGGATTGCCCGCCCGGGCCCGAGTAACCGCTGGCGCCTGGCGGCGGCCCACCTGCTGCTGTCATGAAGAACCCTCCACGTTCCATCGGACACGACTGCCGGGCAGCGACGTGCCCGCGTCCAACTATTCCAGCACCGCCGGATTCCGTCGACGCTCGCCCAGCTGATGGGGCGCCGGCACCGCTGATCAGTACTCGATGATCCTAGTCAGGAACGGTGTCATGCCGGGCTTTCGAACCGGGCTGACCGTAACCTTGGCGGCGCTGCCCGACGCCTCCAGCATCTGGCCATTGCCCAGGTACATGGTGACGTGCTGGCTGCCGCCCGGGCCGTAGAAGATCAGGTCGCCGCGCCTGGCCTGATCCGGCGGGATGTGGCGCCCGGCGTTGTATTGGTCACCGGAGAACCGCGGGATCAGCACGCCGACCCCGGCGAAGCCGTAGCGCATCAGGCCCGAGCAGTCGAAGCCGGTGATGTTGGCGCCGTCGCCGACGCCCTTGCTGGGGCCGTCCAGCGAGCCGCCGCCCCACGAGTAGGGCACGCCCATCTGCGAGCCCATCCGCTTGATCACGTACTCGATGGCCTGCCGGCCGTAGACCCGCGGGATCTTGCCGCCGGGGTTGGAGGGCGTGGCGGCGGCGGCCGGGGCGGGATCGCCCAGGATGTTGATCCCGAGCCCGCCGAGAAATTGCTTGCCCAGGTCCATCGTGGTCTGGGTGGCCTGCGCGGTGGCCTGCAGCGACGCGTTGGCGACGGCCAGCGGATCGCCCGGGGCGCCGGCGCTGATCTGGGCCGGCAACGTGGGGTCCCACTGGCCGGGGTCGGCGACGGCAAGCGGAGCCGGGGCGGCCACAGACAACATCAGCCCGGACACCACAGCGGTGATCCAGGCGAGGTTGATGAAACGAAATGGATTGCGGCGCATGGCTGTCCGTTCAGTGCTCACTCGATCACCACTCGATGTACCGGACCACGTAGGGCGTCATGCCGCTGGTGCGCACCGGGGCGACGCGGACCTTCAACCCGATGTCGGGGGCCTCGAGCATCTGGCCGTCGCCCAGGTAGATCGTGACGTGCTGGCTGCCGCCCGGGCCGTAGAAGATGACGTCGCCGCGGCGCATCTGGGAGGACGGGATCTTGCGACCCAGGTTGTACTGCGAGCCCGAGTAGTGCGGCAGCTTGATGCCCACCCCCGCGAACGAGTACAGCACCAGACCCGAACAGTCGAAGCCGGTGATGCCGGCCCCGGAGTCGATGCCCTTGCTCGGGCCGGCCGCGTTGCCGCCACCCCAGGAGTAGGGCACGCCGATCTGCGACATGCCGCGCCGGATCACGTATTCGGTGGCCTGCCGGCCGTAGACGCGCGGGATGCGTGCGCCGACCCCACCGGGCGCGGCGTTGGTGATGCCGGTGTCGTCGGGCTTGAGGATGCCCATCTGCTGCAGGAAGTTGCGGCCCAGCCCGGCGGTCACCTGAGTCGAGGTGGCCGAGATGCCGAGCACCTGGTTGATCACCGCGATCGGGTCGCCGGGGACGTTGGCGCTCGGGATCATCGGCAGGGTCGGGTCCCAGGCGCCGTCCCACCGGCGGCCCCCGGCCGACGGCGCCGGCGCGCCCGGCGACCCGGTCTCCCACCGGTCACCCGACGCCGACGGGCCGGGCCCGCCCGCCCCGGCGGACCACTGCCGCGCCGCCTCACGCTTGGCCGCCTCCAGCTTGACCTGAGCCTGATCCCGTTCGGCCGCAAGGCGAATGATGTCCTCGCGTTGCTGGTCGAACTTCTGCTTGGAGTTGGTCAGCGCCGCCACGGCGGCGTCCTGGCTCGACTTGGCGTCGGCGGCGGCCTTGTCGGCGTTCTGCTTGGCCAGCCGCGCCGCCGACTCCTTGTTCACCTGCTCGGTGCGGGCCTGCTGCAGCTTGGCCATCACGGTCTGCGAGCTGGTGGTGAGGTTCTTGGCGGCGGCCTCGGTGGCGATGATGTCGTCGGGGCTGGACGCGGTCAGGTAGCTGTTCGACGGGCCATTCATATAGGTGGCCGCGGCGAAGGTGTCGAAGCGGCGCTGCGCGCCGGCGATGGCGATGTTGGCGTCTTTGACCGCCTGCTGGCTGGCCTCGAGGTCGTGCTGGGCGGTGGCCGCGTTGTCCCGCGCGGTCTCCACGTCGACGAGGGCCTTGTTGACGCTTTCCTGTTCGGTCTGGATTTCGGCGCTCAGGTTCTGCAGCCGCTGGTTGGCCTTGGCGACGTTGGCGATGAGGGCGGCGAGGTTGTCGGCGGTGGGGTCGGCCTCCGCGAGGCCCGGCGTGGCGATCAGCAGGGCGAGGCTCAAGACGGAGGGAACGACGGGGCGCACCAGCCTTAAGGCCGGTCGCGCAGAAGACCCCCAGCGTGTGCGTCTCATTCGACTCAGGTCTCCTACGGCTCAACACGACGGGCGGCGCCAGCCACAGGTTCCCCGAAAGGCGCCAAAGACAACACCAGCATCATTTGCACCGTACGTCACACCGATGGGCGTGCAAACGCTCCACCGAAATCGCACTCTCTACGTGCGTTTAATGTGACCGAATGGTGACCTGACTGGTTTGCCGCAGGACACGCCGCGGCTCGCCGAAGGAACCGCGGAAAACGAAGACCGGAAGTTAGACGGTGGTATTGGTGTCGGCGGCGGGGGTTGCCGCGGCGTCGCCCGAGGTTGCTGCGCGCTTACCGCGCACCTGCAGCAACCGGGTGCCGACGGCGGCCGCGAGGACCGCGATCAACAGGAAGATCGTCAGGCCGGTCCAGGGGAACTCGGGCGTGTCGAGCTCGTGCAGGAAATGCTGCGCGGAGACCACCGGATTGCCGGTCTTCGCGTTGTCCTCGCCGGCCTCGAGCGTCACGCGCGCGAACTGGGTGCTGTAGCTCCCGACGTAGCTCGGGCTAAGGGTCAGGACCGTCGCATCGTGATAGTCCGCGCCCACCACCGTCGAGATGTCGCGCAATGGGGTGTCGTTCGGGGGGTTGTGGTCGAGCAGCACGATCTTGAGGTTGATGCCCTCGGCGTGCGCCTGGTTGACCACGTCGAGCAGTCCGGGCATCGCCGCGGGCGGGGCGCTGACTCCGGTGGCGGCGACCTGGGACTTGACCACGTTCATGTCGACGTCCACCGGAATGTAGGCGGGCAGGAACGGAACCGTTTGCGGCAGCGGGCCGACGAACGAATCTTGACCGGTCATGAAGTCCCTCCTGCGGTAGTGCTAGAGGCACCGTACGCGATATTGGTTCGCGCGCCGCGCCGATGGCGGTCGCCCGCGTCCTATCCCGGCACGGATTGGTGCGCACATGGGGTTTAAACGGGCCGCCGCGGCGACAAGACTGAAGTCAGGAGTGCCCTCGTAATGCAGGACAAGCGTACTGTTAAAGTTGGCACGGCACCGCCGACACGGCCCGTCGCGGTGGGAGAACTAAAGACTCTGGGAGTTGAAGTGACTGATTCTGTGAATTCGTTCGGAGCCCGCGACACGCTGCAAGTCGGCGACCAGAGTTACCAGATCTATCGTCTCGACGCCGTCCCCAACACCGAGAAACTGCCCTACAGCCTCAAGGTGCTGGCCGAAAACCTGCTGCGCAACGAGGACGGCAGCAACATCACGAAGGACCACATCGAGGCCATCGCGAACTGGGATCCCAAGGCGGAACCCAGCATTGAGATCCAGTACACGCCCGCCCGCGTGGTGATGCAGGACTTCACCGGGGTGCCGTGCATCGTCGACCTGGCCACCATGCGCGAGGCCATCGGCGACCTCGGCGGCAAACCGGACAAGGTCAACCCGCTCGCCCCCGCCGACCTGGTGATCGACCACTCCGTGATCGCCGACCTGTTCGGCACCGCCGACGCGTTCGAGCGCAACGTCGAGATCGAGTACGAGCGCAACGGCGAGCGCTACCAGTTCCTGCGCTGGGGCCAGGGAGCGTTCCAAGACTTCAAGGTGGTGCCCCCGGGCACCGGAATCGTGCACCAGGTCAACATCGAGTACCTGGCCAGCGTGGTGATGTCGCGCGACGGCGTGGCCTACCCCGACACGTGTGTGGGCACCGACTCGCACACCACGATGGTCAACGGCCTGGGCGTGCTGGGCTGGGGCGTCGGCGGTATCGAGGCCGAGGCCGCGATGCTGGGTCAGCCGGTGTCGATGCTGATCCCGCGAGTGGTCGGCTTCAAGCTGACCGGTGAGATCCAGGCGGGCGTCACCGCCACCGACGTCGTGCTGACCGTCACCGAGATGCTGCGCAAGCACGGCGTCGTCGGCAAGTTCGTCGAGTTCTACGGCAAGGGCGTGTCGGAGGTGCCGCTGGCCAACCGCGCCACGCTGGGCAACATGAGCCCCGAATTCGGTTCCACCGCAGCGATTTTCCCGATCGACGAGGAGACCATCTCCTACCTGAAGTTCACCGGTCGCACCGACGAGCAGCTGGCGCTGGTGGAGGCGTACGCCAAAGAACAGGGCATGTGGCACGACCCCGACCATGAGCCGGTGTTCTCCGAGTACCTCGAGCTCGACCTCTCCACGGTGGTGCCGTCGATCGCCGGGCCCAAGCGCCCGCAGGACCGAATCCAGTTGTCGGAAGCCAAGTCCACGTTCCGCGAGCAGATCCTCAGCTACGTCGACGGCAACGACGCTGGCCAGCAGGGCTATTCGAAACTGGACGAGTCGGTCGAGGAGACCTTCCCGGCCAGCGACCCGGGCGCGGTCTCGAACGGCCACGCGGATGACCGGCCCGTCGTGCAGTCGGCCGCCGCGCACGCCAAGGGCCGGCCGAGCAATCCGGTGCAGGTGCGCTCCGAAGAGCGCGGCGAGTTCGTGCTCGACCACGGCGCGGTGGTGATCGCGGCGATCACGTCGTGCACCAACACCTCTAACCCCGAGGTGATGCTGGGCGCGGCGCTGTTGGCGCGCAATGCCGTTGAGAAGGGACTGGCGTCCAAGCCGTGGGTGAAGACCACCATGGCGCCCGGCTCGCAGGTGGTCAACGACTACTACGACAAGGCCGGCCTGTGGCCGTACCTGGAGAAGCTCGGGTTCTACCTGGTCGGGTACGGGTGCACCACCTGCATCGGCAACTCCGGTCCGCTGCCCGAGGAAATCTCGAAGGCCATCAACGACAACGACCTATCGGTGACCGCGGTGCTCTCGGGGAACCGGAACTTCGAGGGCCGCATCAACCCCGACGTCAAGATGAACTACCTGGCGTCGCCGCCGCTGGTGGTGGCCTACGCGCTGGCCGGCACCATGGACTTCGACTTCGACGAGCAGCCGCTGGGCCAGGACAAGGAGGGCAATGACGTCTTCCTGAAAGACATTTGGCCGTCGCAGAAGGACGTTT
>NZ_LZLL01000052.1:0-10061 GCF_001669335.1 Mycobacterium sp. 1245852.3
AGCGCGCCGGAGACGACGACGGCGTAGGCCAGCGGAAGCGCGGCGAGTATCCGATAGTTGGGCACCAGCACGCCGGCCACCACGACGATGGCGGCGCTCACGGCCACCAGTGACCATCGAGCGGGAATCACGTCCCGAAACTCATGCAGCACCGCGCCCGCCGCGAACACGAGCGCGAAACGCGTGATCATCTGGAAAAGCGTCGGCACCGCCGCAACGGGATATGACACGAGCACCGCGGCCACCAGGAAGAATGCGAACACCACCGGCGCGGGCCACCGACGATTGAACAGGCCGGCCACGCCGGCGACGGCAACGGCGATGTAGCAGAACATCTCGAAGATGAGGGTCCATAGCACCCCGTCCCAAACCCCCGGGAACGGGACATTTTTGGGCGTTCCGTCGATGCCGGCGTGATAGACGTTCAATACCGCGTTGTTCAGCCAGTAAGTGATCGGTGCGGGTGAGAGCAGCAACCTGGCGGCCGAACCCCCTTGGATCGCGACCCCGATCGGGGCGGCGACGAAGGCCACCACCGCCAGGCAGACCCACAGTCCAGGGAAGATACGCAGGATTCTGGCGACGAAGTATTCGCGGAGGCGCGGGTTGCGGACCCAGCTGGAGGTGATGAGGAATCCCGAGACGACGAAAAACCCGTCGCCCCACACCTGGGTGAGCAGCTGCTCGCCCAGTGCGGGCAATTTGCGGCCGGTCAGCGGCCATGAGTGTTGGAGGATGACGCCCGACGCCAGCACCAATCGCCAAGCGTTCAGTGCGTTGTTGCGTGCGTCGAATACCTGCGCGAGTCTGGGGCTAGCCGCCCGGGGCCGCTCTGGCCGGCCGCGGGTCGTCGTGTGGGGGCCGGGAACTTTCGGGTTCGTACTCATATACGGGTTTCGATTCCGATGCGTTCGACCAGGCGACCTGAGTTTGCCGCTTTCCTGGCTGCGAATATCGCCGTCCGGCCATCAGCGCGCCCCCAGAGCGCAGATCACTGACCGGCATTCCGGCGACACCGCGGAATGCACGGAAATGGACGGGGCAAACACCCGCACAGAGTACAGCGCTCGCAATTCACCCGTGCGGGTGCGGCCAGACTCTTTCAGCGCCTCTCGGCGTCGTTGGGCGTCAGCCGGCGACGGCACCCGGCTCGGCGAACGGCGCACCGAACTCGGTGACCGGGCGGAAGCCGTGCTTGCGCACCTTTTCCGCGGCCCGGCGGATCAATGCATAGATCCCGACGAACGCCGCGTGATCGGTCATCACCAGAGGTGTCAGCAGCCGGTTGTGCACCAGCGAGAACGCCACCCCCGAGGCGGGGTCGGCCCATCCGAGCGAGCCACCCATCCCGACGTGACCGAAGCCGGGCATCACACTGCCGATCGGCAAACTGTGATATCCCAAGTGGAAAGCTAACGGCACGTACAGGTTTCGGTCCGGCCGCAGGCTCCGCTCCCCGGTCAGGCCGGCGACCAGCTGACGGGACAGGAAGCGGATGCCGTCCACCTCGCCGCCATTGGCGATGGCGCCATACATCCGGGCCAGCCCGCGCGCCGTGGCTACGCCGTTGGCCGCCGGGATCTCCGCGTCCAGCAAGGGGGTGTCGCCCTGAACGGCGGCGATCAGACCCTTGAAGTACATCGACCGGTACGCCCCGGACATCTCGTTGGCCACCTTGCGCGTCACGTAGCTGACGACGGGGTTCCCGATCACGTTTTGCGGGCAGATGATCTCGGCGACCCGCGTCGGCGCCTGGGCCGGCGGCCGGCCGAGGTGCAGCCCGTCGGTGCCCAACGGCTCGGCGAGCTCCTCGCGGATCAGCGTGGCCATGCCCTTGCCGGTCACGGCCCGGCCCAGGCCGGACATCAGCCAGCCGAAGGTCAGCGCGTGATACGCCGATTTGCCCAGCAGCCGTCCGGGCGCCGCCGCAGCCAACTTCTCCTCCATCACGACGTGATCGAGCAGTTCTTCCTGGGTGGCGCCGCGCAGGCCGGACAGGCCGGCCTGGTGTCGCATCACCTGGCGCACGGTCATGTCGGCCTTGCCGTTGGCCGCGAACTGGGGCCAGTACTCGGCAACGGGCGCGTCGTAGTCGATCAGCCCCCGGTCGGCGAGCCGGTGGATGACGGTGGCGGCCATCCCCTTGGTCGCCGAGAAAACCATCGGGGCGGTGTTCTCCGTCCACGGCCGCTGCCCGGCCCGGTCGGCCCACCCCGTCCAGACGTCCACGACGGGCTGGCCGTCGACATAGACGGCCAGCGCCCCGCCACCGAATCGGCGCGCGGGGAACATGCTGGCGAAACTACGAACGACGCAACCGAAGTGTGAGTCCGCCGCGCCGGACACACGATGACCTGCGTCAAGGTCATCGTGGACACGGACCGCGCGGCGATCGACTCGGGTATCCACCGTCACAACTTTGAATTTACTTCCATTACACAACCGGTAGGAGCGAAATCTAGATTATTTACCTATCCGTTAGCCCGACGCGGCCGTCAATATTTGCTGGGCGGCCAGCGCGGGAGTCAGCTCCCCCGCCTTGACCTTTCGCTCCACGTCGGCGCGGATCTTGCGCACCGCCGGGCTGGACAACAACCGGTCCAGCACCGTGTCGCGCACCATCTGCCAGGTCCAGTCGACCAGCTGCTCCCGGCGGCGCGCCTCGAACTCCCCCGCCTCGCTGAGCACCTGGCGATGCCGTTCGATGGTGTCCCACAGTTCCTCGAGGCCGGTCCCCTCGGCCGCGCTCATCGTGAGAACGGGCGGCCGCCAGAGCGTTTCACGCGGGTGGATCAGCCTGATCGCCCCGGACAGCTCGCGCGCCGCCGACCGGGCCTCGGCGAGGTGATCGCCGTCGGCCTTGTTCACCACGACGATGTCGGCCAGCTCCAGCACACCCTTCTTGATGCCCTGCAGCTGGTCGCCCCCACGCGCCAGGGTCAGCAGCACGAAGGTGTCGACCATGTTGGCCACCGTCACCTCGGACTGACCGACCCCCACGGTCTCGATCAGGATCACGTCGAAGCCGGCGGCCTCGAGCAGCACCGCCGTTTCGCGGGTGGCCTTGGCCACCCCACCCAGGGTGCCCGAGGTGGGCGAGGGCCGAATGTATGCATCCGGATGCATTGCCAGGCGCGCCATCCGGGTCTTGTCGCCCAGGATCGAGCCGCCGGTCCGCGTCGATGACGGATCGACGGCCAGCACCGCCACCCGGTGGCCCAGCTCGATCAGGTGCATGCCGAGCGCCTCGATGCTGGTGGACTTGCCCACCCCGGGGATCCCGGTGATGCCGACGCGATAGGCGTTGCCCGAGTCCGGCGTCAGCTCCAGCAGCAGCTGCTGCGCCTTTTCGCGGTGGTCGGCGCGGGTGGACTCCAGCAGCGTGATGGCCCGCGGCAAGGCCGCGCGGTCGCCGTTGCGGACCGCCTCGGCCAGCTCCGAGCTCATTTCCAGTTCTCCTGGCCCGCGAGCGTAAGCACACTGCGGATTCGGCCGGGATTTTTCGCGGCGTGCTTACGCTCGCGGAAGAGATCGTCAGCCATTTAGCCGATGTCGTAACCCAGCCGCTCGGCGAGCTTGTGCAGCAAGCCGATTGCGGCGTCGGCGATCACCGTCCCGGGCGGGAAGATGGCGGCGGCCCCGGCCTCGTAGAGCTCGTCGAAGTCACCCGGCGGGATGACGCCGCCCACCACGATCATGATGTCGGGCCGTCCCACCTCGGCCATCGCCTCGCGCAGCGCGGGCACCAGCGTCAGGTGACCGGCCGCCAGCGAGGACACCCCGACCACGTGCACGTCGTTGTCGGCGGCCTGGCGGGCCACCTCCTCGGGCGTGGAGAACAAAGATCCGACGTCGACGTCGAATCCGATGTCCGCGAACGCCGTCGCGATCACCTTCTGGCCGCGGTCGTGGCCGTCCTGGCCCATCTTGGCCACCAGGATCCTGGGGCGGCGACCGTCGGCTTCCGCGAACTTCTCGACGAGTTCGGTCGCGGTTGCCATGTTCGTGGCCTTTCCAGCTTCGTCGCGGTAGACCCCGGCGATAGTACGGATCTCCGCCTGGTGGCGGCCATACACCTTCTCCAGCGCGTCGGAGATCTCGCCGACGGTGGCCTTGTGCCGGGCCGCGTCGATAGCCAGCGCCAGCAGGTTGTTGCCCAACCCGTCTCGGTCCCCCTTACCGGCTGCGCCGGAATGGGCGGCCGCGGCGCGCGACAGTTCCGCGAGCGCCGCGTCGACGGCCCTCTGGTCCCGATTCGCCCGCAGCTCTTGCAGTTTGGCCAGCTGCTCGGCCCGCACCCGGCTGTTCTCGACCTTGAGGACCTCGACCTCCTGATCCTCTTCGACCTGGTACTTGTTGACCCCGATCACCGGCTGGATGCCGGAGTCGATGCGGGCCTGGGTGCGCGCGGCCGCCTCCTCGATGCGCAGCTTGGGGATGCCGTCGCTGATGGCCTGGGCCATGCCGCCGTGCTCGGTGACCTCGGCGATGTGGGCGCGGGCCTTCTGCGCGAGTTGATGCGTCAGCCATTCGACGTAGTACGAGCCCGCCCACGGGTCGATGGGCCGCGTGGTGCCCGACTCCTGCTGCAGCACCAGCTGGGTGTTGCGGGCGATGCGGGCCGAGAAGTCGGTGGGCAGCGCCAGCGCCTCGTCGAGCGCGTTGGTGTGCAGCGACTGGGTGTGACCCTGCGTGGCGGCCATCGCCTCGATGCAGGTGCGGGCGACGTTGTTGAAGGCGTCCTGCGCGGTCAGCGACCAGCCGGAGGTCTGCGAATGTGTGCGCAGCGACAGCGATTTGGCGTTCTTCGGGTTGAACTGGGACACCAGCTCGCTCCACAACAGCCGGCCCGCGCGCAGCTTGGCGACCTCCATGAAGAAGTTCATTCCGATGCCCCAGAAGAAGGACAGCCGGGGCGCGAACTTGTCGATGTCCAGCTCGGCGTCCAGGCCGGCCTTGATGTAGTCGACCCCGTCGGCCAGCGTGTAGGCCAACTCCAAATCGGCTGTGGCACCGGCCTCCTGGATGTGGTAGCCGGAGATCGAGATGGAGTTGAACTTCGGCATCTTCGCGCTGGTGTAGGCGAAGATGTCGGAGATGATGCGCATCGACGGCTTGGGCGGATAGATGTAGGTGTTGCGCACCATGAACTCTTTGAGGATGTCGTTCTGGATGGTGCCGGCCAGCTTCTCCGGCGGCACCCCCTGCTCCTCGGCGGCCACCACATACAGCGCCAGGATCGGCAGCACCGCGCCGTTCATGGTCATCGACACCGACACCGTCGACAGGTCGATGCCGTCGAACAGCTGGCGCATGTCGAGGATGGAATCGATTGCCACACCGGCCATTCCGACGTCACCCTGCACGCGCGGATGGTCGGAGTCGTACCCGCGGTGGGTGGCCAGGTCGAAGGCCACCGACAAGCCCTTCTGGCCGGCGGCCAGGTTGCGCCGGTAGAACGCGTTGGACTCCGCGGCGGTGGAGAAGCCGGCATACTGCCGAATCGTCCACGGCTGGTTGACATACATCGTCGGATAGGGCCCGCGCACGAACGGCGGCTCGCCGGGAAAACTGTGCAGCGGATACCCGTCGGCCTCCACGGCGGCGCGGTCGGCGCCGATGTAGACCGGTTTGACGTCGATGTCTTCCGGTGTCTGCCATTGCAGTTGGTCGGGTGTGTACAGATGCGCAGCCGCCGCCGCGGCCACGTGTTCTTTCACGGCGGCTTCGGTCGCCGGTGCAATCGCCCGCTCGCTGTGCAGCGGCACGTCGGCGAAGCTGCCGACAGCAGGTGCAGTGGTCGTCATCGTAACTACGCCCCCAGCCTTATGAGCAGATCCGACAGAGTTTGCACCGCATTGATTTTCGCGGTCAGGAATTGGTCCGGTTGGTGCTCGGCGTCGGCCACGGCCTTGTCGGGCCCGGCCAGATAGACGCGCGCGATGCCGGCGTCCCGCGCCGCCCGCACGACGCCCGAGGCCTCGGCCTGGTAGCGCTTGTCGGTGCCGCAGATGACCGCCACCGTCGGCGACCCGGCATCGGTCACCGCCGAGCCGACACCGTCGGCGTCGACCGTTCCCGGGTTGATCGCCTCGATACCGCCGGAAGCCAGCAGGTTCGAGGCGAACGTCGCGCGGATGTTGTTCTCGGCCAGCGGACCCAGCGGCAGCAACAGCACCTGCGGGCGCGATCCGGTGCGGGCCAGGTACGCGTCGGAGCGATCCCGCAACGCCTCGAACTCTGCGGCGTAACGCACCAGCTTCCCGGCGGCGAGCGGCGAATACGTCGAATCGCTTTGCGGCAAAGGCGGTTCGGTGAGATTGGGGAATTCGTTGACGCCGGTGATGGCCGTCCGGCGGTGCGCGATGTCGTCGCTGCGGCGAGCGGCGACCTCGGCGATCTGACCGGCGATGAAATCGCGGGCTTGCGTGAATCCGCCGTGGGCCTCGATGGCCTGGAAATGCTCCCAGGCCTGCTCGGCCAGGCTGCGGGTGAGGTCCTCTACGAACCAGGAGCCACCGGCCGGGTCCAGCACCCGGCCCACATGTGACTCTTCGAGCAGCAGCAGCTGCGTGTTGCGCGCGATGCGGCGGGCGAAACTCGTTGCCACGTCCGGGAATCCGCCGTCGATGGCCACATCGAACGGGAACACCAGCAGGGAGTCGGCGCCACCGACGCCGGCACCGAAGGCGGCCAGGGTGCAGCGCAGCATGTTCACCCACGGGTCGCGCTGGGTCATCATCGGCAGCGACGTCTCGGCGTGAACGACCGCCGCGCCGGCGTCCGGCTCGCCGACGACTTCGGCGACGCGCGCCCACAGGTTGCGGGCGGCGCGGAACTTGGCGATCGTGATGAACTGGTCGTCGTCGGCGGCGAACCGGAAGCTGATCTGCCGCAACGCCTGGCCGATCTCCAGCCCCGATTCGGTGAGCACCCGTAGGTAACTCACCGCGGCCGCCACACTCGCGGCGACCTCCCACGTCGCGTTCGCGCCGAGGTTGTGAAAGGCGGGCCCGTCGACGGTGATCGCGCGCACCCCGGTGTGATCGACGGCCCGCTTGGCCACCGCGACCACGTCCTCGATCTTCGGCGCGGGCCGCTCGCTGAGCGCCGCGCTCAGCGGGTCACCGCCCAGGTCGATCGACAGGGTGGCGCGCTGGTCGGGTTCGACCGCGTCCGCCAGCGCCAGCGCCACGTCGCCGGCCGCCACGTAGTCGGCGCCGGCCTCGAGGATCAGCGGCGCCATGCTCAGGTAGACGCCCTCGAGCGCCTCGCCCAGCTGGTCGGGCGCCACGCCCGACTCCCCGATCCGCAGCACCACGGCGCCGGCCCCGTTGCCGAGCGCGTCGAGCACCGCGGAGTTGACGTCCTTTGCCGCCACACCGGGCACCGGCGTCGCGGGGAACGCCTCGGCGACCTTCCAGCCGGACTTGACGTCGCGCAGCGCGTCGCCGCCGCGCACAAAGGGCCACTCGCCCGGCAGCGGCGGTTCCGGCAATTCGTCGAGCGCGGTGTAGAGCGCGCGGATCGCGATCCCGTCATACGTCGGGGTTTCCAGCAGCCGCTCGGGCGCGTCCCCCAACTGCTCGGGGTCCTTCCGGGTGCTTTTAGCCAGCACACCGGCGACCGCACTGCGCCAACGCCCGCGAACCTGTTCTAGGTCGGCGAGCTCGGGTACATCAATGGACACCGATTGCTCCCTTTTCCCAGCATTTGGGGCTACAACTCTGGGGATACCACTAGCTACTGAGGCTAATTGATGACCGCTCGTCGCTAAAAACCGCCAGGTGCGGCGGGCGGTCACGATTGCCGATGAAACACCAGCGTCTGGCAACGCCTTATTCACCCGCGCCCCGTACCCTAGGAAGCCGTGACGGGTTCCGCCACCAGCAAAATCACCGAAACGCTGCGCGATCTCGGCTGCGCCATCGGCGTCGCCGCGCGAAGCGTGTCGCGGTCGCGGATCGCCTGGACAGTGGTGGGCATCACAGCGCTGGTGGTGCTGGCGGCGTGGCTTCCGCTGCCCTCGCCGGTGCAGATGCGCGACTGGGCGCAGTCCGTCGGACCGTGGTTCCCCCTGGCGTTCTTGATCGCCCACATCGTCGTGACGGTGGTGCCCGTTCCGCGCACCGCGTTCACCCTGGCCGCCGGACTGCTGTTCGGACCACTGCTCGGGGTCGCCATCGCGGTGGTCGCCAGCACCGCGAGCGCGATGATCGCGCTGCTGCTGGTGCGCGCGGCCGGCTGGCGGCTGAACCGGCTGGCGCGTTACCGATCGATCGAAACGGTGGAAGAGCGCCTGCGGCAACGAGGCTGGCTGGCCATCTTGTCGCTGCGGCTGATTCCCGCGGTGCCGTTCTCGGCGCTCAACTACGCCGCGGGCGCGTCGAGCGTGCGGGTGCTGCCCTACGCGGTGGCGACCCTGGCCGGGTTGCTGCCCGGCACCACCGCCGTGGTCGTCCTGGGCGATGCGCTCGCCGGTCACATCAGCGCGCTGCTGTATCTGGTGTCGGCGATCACCAGCGCGCTGGGACTGGCCGGGCTGACCGTCGAGATCCGCCACTTCCGTCGGCACCACCGCCGTGCGCGCCGTCCGCTCGACGAGGAAGCCTCCCCCGAGCCGGCCGCCGTCAGCTGATCACCAACTTCGGTAAGACCGCCGCGCGGTGCGGCAAAGATCGATCTAATGGAGTGGTGTACGCGATGGAGGTCGCGAGCTGGGGGACGCCATACTCGCCGGCTCGTACTGTCGCGTTGCCCCTGAGCGCCCTGGTGTTGGCGGTACTCGCCATGCTGGGGTTCCTACCCGGTCCGGGCGAGCTGCGTAGCAAGCCGAAGAGGAGCCTGCTCGCCAGCTTGCGCGTGCACCCCCGCCGCGCCAGGATCCATACCTCATTGCTCACCCTCGCGGCGGTGTGCAGCGTCACCGCCCTGGTGACGGCCGTCTGCCTGTACCCCAGGGCCACCACGCCGGCGCAGCAGTCGGCGCCGCCGCCGCCCGTCCTGGCGCCGATCGATCTGCCCGCCGCCAGTGCGGTGGGCCCCGGGGCGGGAATCTACGTCGCCTACGCCGACGGCTCGGGTGGAATGGGTTGCACCGCAGGCTTTCTGGTGCACACCAGCGGCGGCGCGGCCGGGATTCTGACCGCCGGGCATTGCAACCGCCCCGGGCAACCCAGCAGGGTGACGATGAACCTGGGCGGCGTCCTGCCCTACGCGACGGTGGGCACCTTCCGCAAGACGGTCAACGAGGGAGTGCACAACGAGCAGCACGACATCGGCCTGATCGCGCTGGACGGCGACAACATTCCCCAGTCCTCGGCGATCGCCTCGTCGTTGGCGGTCACCGGTGTGGCCACCAACCTGCAGATCGGCCAGCAGTTGTGCAAGTTCGGCATGGGCTCCGGTGCCGACGCCTGCGGGCAGATCGTGGAGATCACCGGCAGCAAGGTCGTGTTCCTGGCAAGCGGTCGGTGCGGCGATTCGGGCGGCCCGGTGTATCACTACGAAAAGGACGGCACAGTCAGCGCCGTCGGCATCCTCATCCGCGGCGGCGACCCCTATACCCCCAAGGCCGGGTGCGCGGCCCGGGCCAAGTTCTCCGTCGCCGAATTGGTGCGGCCCTGGCTGGACACCTGGCATCTGACGGCGGTGACCGCGCCGGCTTCCCCGCGCTGACGGGCGCTGGCTAGCGCCCCGGGGCGCTGCATTCCCTTCATCTTCAGGTCCGCTTCAGGCTGACTTCCTACCGTCGGGCCATCGCCTCCGGCTCGCCGGCGCGGGGGCACGGTGACCGGTAAACGCGGTGCGAGCAGACCGAATTCGCGCCGACCGGGTGCAGGAACACGTCGACAGAGAGGATGGATGGACCCAGTGAAGATCAGAGAACTCATCGCCGGTTCGTTGCTCGCGGGCGCCCTTGGGGTCGCCGCGGCGGGTTTCGGCGCGGCCGTGGCGAGTGCGGATCCGCCCCCGCCCCCGCCAGGCCCGGGGCAACTTCTCCGTCGCCGAATTGGTGCGGCCCTGGCTGGACACCTGGCATCTGACGGCGGTGACCGCGC
>NZ_LZLL01000053.1:0-21610 GCF_001669335.1 Mycobacterium sp. 1245852.3
GCCACCACCCCGGTCGCGCGGCCGGTGAACATGTCGGCGCGCGCGACGAACGACCCGGGCAGCACCGAGCCGATGGCGAAGACGTCGAGCCACGACATGTGCGGGCTCACCACCAGCACCCCGCGCAGGTTGCGAATCGGGTTGCCCGTCACGGTGATTCGCACCCCCAGGCAGCGCAGCACCGCGCGGCAATAGATGCGCTGCGCGCGGGTGCGGCCCGGCAGCGGCACCGCCAGCAGCGGCAGCCCCGGCGCCAGCAGCAGCGCCAGCGTGAGGCGAAGGGCGATCCGCAGCGTCACCCGCAGCCGTCGCGGCGTCGCCACGTCGCCCACGCCCACGCAGCCCGCATCGCACGAGGCGCGCGGCAGCCAGGAGTGTCCGGTGCCCGCCGGGGCGTTCATCGCCGGCCGCCCGCCATTTCCGATGCCGCCGACACCGACCGGAGGCGTTTGAGATATCGGGTGTCGGCGTGCGCCTTGTCCAGCAGGACGCAGAAATCGCCGACGCCGAAGTCGGGGTCGTGCGCGGGTTCGCCGCACACCTGGGCGCCCAGCCGCAGGTATCCGCGCATCAGCGCCGGAACCGACGGCCGCGCCGGCGGCGCGATGTCGTCGATCGCCGTCCCGTTGACCACCACCGGCCGGTGCGGGTACACCCGGTGTTCCGGCGGTGCCGCGTGCCGGTCGAGGATGAAGTCGCGGACGCCGCGCAGCCGGCTGCCCGGCGCCGGGCCGTCGTCTTCATCGCCGATGGGCACCGACACGCATCCGGTCACGTGGTCGTAGCCGTAGCGGTCCAGGTAGGCCAGGATGCCCGCCCACATCAACAGCACGACGCCGCCGTTGCGATGCCCATCGCGCACCACGGCGCGTCCCATCTCCACCAGGGACGGCCGCAGCGGGTCCAGGGCGCGGATGTCGAACTCGGTGGCGGTGTAGAGGCCCCCGGCCGCGATGGCGCCGGCCGGCGCCAGCATGCGGTAGCAGCCGACCAGCTCGCCGGTGTCGTCGTCGCGCACCAACAGGTGGTCGCAGAACTCGTCGAACCGGTCGAGATCCCGCCCGTCCTGGCCGGCCGCCGGCAGTGCGAAGCCGGGGGTGCTGGTGAACACGTCGTACCGGAGCCGCTGCGCCGCCTCGATCATGGCGGGGTCGGTGGACAGCAACAGGGAGTAGCGCGGTGTGGCCGCCGCGCCGGTGGGCTTTTCGCTGGGTATGAGGACTGAAGCGATGCTCATGAAGCCCAACGTGGCGTAGTCGATGAGCTAGTCGGCATCGCCGCTGTGACGTGTCGGTGCACGTGAGATGACGAAATGCCGCGGTTGAGCACCGAGTGTTGCGGGTAGAGCGTGCAAGATGACGATCCACTCGGCGATTCAGGCTCCGTCGTGAAGCACACCGCGGCCGCGGTATGAGCCCGGACACGCGCCGTTGGTGCTTCGCCGATCAGCTGGGCCCCCACTTCCTGGACCACCGCGACCAGCCGGTGTTGCTCATCGAGTCCCGCGCGGTGTTCGGGCGCCGCCGCTTTCACCGCCGCAAGGCCCACCTTGTGCTCTCCGCGCTGCGCCACCGCGCGGCCGAACTGGGCGATCAGGCGCTGTTCCTGCGGACCCGCACGTACGGCGAGGCGTTGGAGCGGGTGCGCGAGCCGATCAGCGTGTGCCAACCCACCACCTGGGCCGCCGACGGGTTCGTCCGGTCGCGGCCGGCAATCGAGGTGTTGCCCGCGCGCGGATTCTGCACCGATCGCGCGGATTTCGACGAGTGGGCCAAGCGGCAGCGGACGCTGCTGCTGGAGAACTTCTACCGCGACGCCCGGCGCCGGTTCGAGCTGTTGATGGACGGGGAACAACCGGTGGGCGGGCGGTGGAACTTCGACGCCGACAACCGAGAGCCGGCTCCGAAAGGCGCCGAGACGCTGGGCGTGCCCGCGCCGTGGCGACCCGACGAGGACGAGATCGACGAGCAGGTGCGCGCGGACCTGGACCGCTGGGAGCGCGACGGCGACGCCGCCTTCGTCGGTCGCGACGGGCCGCGCGAATTCCCCGTCACCGCAACCGAAGCGCAGACCGCGCTGGCAGTGTTTGTGCGGGATCGGTTGCCGCACTTCGGCCCTCACGAGGACGCCATGCTCTCCGGTGACCGTTGCATGGCGCACAGCCTGCTGTCGGCTCCGATGAACCTCGGGCTGCTCGACCCGCTGGACTGCGCGTACGCGGCCGAGGACGCCTACCGCGCGGGCAACGCCCCGCTGGCCAGTGTCGAGGGTTACATCCGCCAACTGATCGGGTGGCGGGACTACATCTGGCACGTCTACTGGTATTTCGGGCCCGATTACCGGCGCCACAACGCGCTCCAGGCGCACGCGGGACTGCCGGAGTGGTTCGCCGAGCTCGATGCCGACGCCGTCGAGGCCCGCTGCCTGCGCGACGTGCTGGCGCAGGTCCGCGACCACGGCTGGGCGCACCACATCCCGCGGCTGATGGTGCTGTCCAATTACGCGTTGCAGCGCGGCTGGGATCCCGCGGCGGTCACCGACTGGTTCCACCGGTGTTTCGTCGATGGCTACGACTGGGTGATGGTCGCCAATGTCGTGGGCATGTCGCAGCACGCCGACGGCGGGCTGATGGCGACGAAGCCCTACGCCGCGGGCGGCGCGTACATCAACCGCATGAGCGACTACTGCGGGCACTGCGTGTATCGCCCGGCCGAGCGGGTTGGCGAGCGCGCCTGCCCCTTCACTGCCGGCTACTGGATGTTTCTGCAGCGCAACAAGAACTATCTGGGGGGAAACACGCGCATGTCCCAACCGTTGGCAGGCCTGCGAAGGCTCACCGATCTCGATGACGTCATCGAACAGCAGCGTCGGCTTGGGCAGGCCGCGCCATGATCCTCACCGCGGATCGGCAGATCGCGGCGTCGCCGGCCGCGGTGTGGGAGCTGCTGGTCGATCTGGACGCGTGGCCCAAGTGGGGGCCGACGATCCGTGGCGCGCGGCTCGATGAGCCACACACCGAGCTGGGCCTGCACGCGACGGGCATGGTCCAGACGTCGCTGCTGGTCTCTGCGCCGTTCGAGGTGACCGAGTTCGATCCGGGCCGATCCTGGGCGTGGAAGGTGGCCGGTGTCCCGGCGACCCGGCATCGGGTGGACCCGGTGGGCGACGGCGCGCGGGTGAGCATGTCGGTGCCGTGGTGGGCGGCGCCCTACCTGACGGTGTGCTCCATCGCCGTGCGCCGCATCGACGCGATGCTGACCGGCGCCTAGCCGCGTCGACAGCCGGACCGAGAGCTGTTGTACGACTTCGGGATCCGCTAGCACGGGCGCTAGCGGATTCGGGAAGCGATCAAATGGGGTCCGAACGCAACAGCCCCCGGCACCGCGGTGCCGGGGGCTTTGCAACCGAGAAACTCAGCCCTTGCGGGTCTTGATGGCCTCGGTGAGCTGCGGAGCCACCTTGAACAGGTCGCCCACCACGCCGTAGTCGGCGATCTCGAAGATGGGCGCCTCTTCGTCCTTGTTGACCGCGATGATCGTCTTGGACGTCTGCATGCCCGCCCGGTGCTGGATGGCACCGGAGATGCCCAGCGCGATGTACAGCTGCGGCGAGACCGTCTTACCGGTCTGGCCCACCTGGAACTGGCCAGGGTAGTAGCCGGAGTCGACGGCGGCGCGCGAGGCGCCGACGGCCGCACCCAGCGAGTCGGCCAGCTCCTCGACGACGCTGAAGTTCTCCGCGCTGCCGACGCCGCGACCCCCGGAGACGACGATGGTGGCCTCGGTCAGTTCCGGACGGTCGCCGGCGACCGCGGGCTCGCGGGCGGTGACCTTGGTGGCGTTCTCGGCGGGGGCCGGCACCTCGACGGTGACCTCTTCGCCGGCGCCGGCCTGCGGCTCGGCGTCGATCGCGCCGGCGCGCACGGTGATCACCGGGGTGTCGCCGTTGGCCTGCGCCTCCACGGTGTACGCGCCACCGAAGATGGAGTAGGTCGCCTTGTTGCCTTCCTTGACGTCGACGACGTCGACCAGCAGGCCGGAGCCGATGCGGGCCGCGAGCCGGCCGGCGATCTCCTTGCCGTCGGCGTTGGCCGACAGGATCACCGCGGCGGGCGAGTTGGACTCGGCAAGCGAGGCCAGCACGTCGACCACCGGGGTGATCAGGTACTTGTCGACGTCCTCGGACTCGGCGACGTAGATCTTGGCGGCGCCGGCCTCCTTGAGACCGTCGACCAGAGGCGCGGCGGTGCCGGGCGCGCCGACCACGACGGCGGCGGGCTCACCCAGCGCGCGGGCGGCCGTGATCAGTTCGGAGGTGACCTTCTTCAGCGCACCTTCTGTGTGCTCGACGAGCACCAGTACTTCAGCCATGGGTTATTTCGCTCTTTCGTGTGTCCGGAGGTGTCTGGTGCTAGATGATCTTCTGGGCGACCAGGTACTTGGCGATGTCGTTGCCGCCCTCGCCCTCGTCGGTGACCTTCTCGCCCGCGGTCTTGGGCGGCTTGGGCGTCGACGACAGCACGGTCGACCCGGCGTTCTCCAGCCCGACCTCGTCGGGCTCGACCCCGATCTCGGCCAGGGTCAGCACCGTGACCTCTTTCTTCTTGGCGGCCATGATGCCCTTGAAGGACGGGAAGCGCGGCTCGTTGATCTTCTCGGTAACACTGACCACCGCGGGCAGCGTGGCCTCGAGGGTGAACACGCCCTCGTCGGTCTCCCGCTCGCCGGTGACCTTGTCGCCCTCGATGGAGAGCTTGCGCACGTGGGTGAGCTGGGGCAGGCCCAGGTACTCGGCGATGACGGCCGGCACCGCGCCGCCGGTGCCGTCGGTCGCCTCGTTGCCGGCGATGACCAGCTCGGTGCCCTCGATGGTGCCCAGCGCGCGCGCCAACGCCCATCCGGTCTGGACCACGTCGGAACCGTGCAGGCCGTCGTCCTTGAGGTGGACGGCCTTGTCGGCGCCCATCGACAGCGCCTTGCGGATGGCCTCGGTGGCGCGCTCGGGACCCGCGGTCAGCACGGTCACCGACCCCTCGCCGCCCTCACGCTCGCGAATCTGCAGCGCCTCTTCGACCGCGCGCTCGTTGATCTCGTCCAGCACCGCGTCGGCGGCCTCACGGTCCAAGGTGAAATCGCCGTCAGAGAGCTTGCGCTCCGACCAGGTGTCCGGGACCTGCTTGATCAGGACCACGATGTTCGTCATGAGTGTGGTTCGTCCTCCTCGAAGGGGGCTCGCAGCAATCGACTACGAAACCTCGGTACGCGTTTTCGCAACGCACGGCCGTGTTACTACCCGGTAACTTTGTGCGGTATGCATTCACACCATAGCTGGTCGCTCAGGCCATATTGCCCGGTCCTCCCCCGTCCGCTGCCCCGGACGGGATCGTCGCCGGGCGGCACGTTCTTGCAGCCCGTCCGCCGCCTCACGAGCGGGGGCTCGCGTCCCCGATTCGCGAATCCGACACTTCGCGTTAGCCTGCCTATGCAATGAGCGCACCGGTCCCTGACGTCCCGCAGCACACCCCCGGCGACACCGCGTCGGTGGGTGACGCCGTGATGACGCTCACGGGCGAGCGCACCATCCCCGGTTTGGACATCGAGAACTACTGGTTCCGCCGCCACGAGGTCGTCTACCAGCGGCTCGCCGGGCGCTGCGTGGACGCCGACGTGCTCGAGGCCGGCTGCGGCGAGGGCTACGGCGCCGATCTGATCGCCGGCGTCGCGCGCCGCGTCATCGCCGTCGATTACGACGAGGCCGCGGTGGCCCATGTCCGCAGCCGCTACCCCCGGGTGGACGTCATGCAGGCGAACCTCGCGCAGCTGCCGCTGCCCGACTCGTCGGTCGACGTTGTGGTCAACTTCCAGGTGATCGAGCATCTGTGGGACCAAACACAGTTCGTCGTGGAGTGCGCCCGGGTGCTGCGGCCGTCCGGGCTGCTGATGATGTCGACCCCCAACCGGATCACCTTCTCCCCCGGCCGTGACACCCCGATCAACCCCTTCCACACCCGGGAACTCAACGCCGCCGAGCTCACCCAGCTGCTCGTCGACGGCGGGTTCCGCGATGTCTCGATCAGCGGCCTGTTCCACGGCCCGCGGCTGCGGGAGATGGACGCCCGGCACGGCGGCTCGATCATCGACGCGCAGATCCAGCGGGCAATGGCCGCTGACCCAGGGGCTCCCTGGCCGCCCGAGCTGGCGGCCGACGTCGCCGCGGTCACCACCGCCGACTTCGACCTGATCAAGGCCGGCGAGGGTGCGCGCACCGGCCACCACATCGACGACAGCCTCGACCTGGTCGCGATCGCGGTAGCGCCGTGAGCACGGCGCAGAACCGGGTGCCCGGCCTCTTCACCCTGGTTTTGCACACCCACCTGCCCTGGCTGGCCCATCACGGCCGCTGGCCCGTCGGCGAGGAATGGTTGTACCAATCCTGGGCGGCGGCCTACCTGCCGCTGATGCGCGTGCTCGACACGTTGGCCGGCGAGGATCGCCGGGGGCTGATCACCCTCGGCGTCACTCCGGTGGTCAACGCCCAGCTCGACGACCCGTACTGCCTCGACGGCATGCACCACTGGCTGGCCAACTGGCGGCTGCGCGCCTTGGAAGCGACCGCAGTGGCCACCAGCGTGCGTAGCGCCCCCCGCTCGAAGTCGGCCGGCTACCCCTCCTGCACACCGGAAGCCTTGCGCGCCTTGGGGATTCGCGAGTCAGCCGAGGCGCAGGGCGCGCTGGACGACTTCGCCACCCGGTGGCGGCACGGCGGCAGCCCGCTGCTGCGCGGCCTGCTCGACGCCGGCACGGTAGAGCTGCTCGGCGGCCCGCTGGCCCACCCGTTCCAGCCGCTGCTGGCGCCCCGGCTGCGCGAGTTCGCGCTGCGCGAGGGTCTGGCCGACGCGCAGGCGCGCCTGGCCCGGCGCCTGGGCGGCATCTGGGCGCCCGAGTGCGCCTACGCGCCCGGCCTGGAGCACGACTACGCAGCCGCGGGCGTCACCCACTTCATGGTCGACGGCCCGTCGCTGCACGGCGACACCGCGCTGGGCCGGCCCGTCGGCGACACCGACGTGGTGGCGTTCGGGCGCGACCTGCAGGTCAGCTACCGGGTGTGGTCACCGAAGTCCGGCTATCCGGGGCACGCCGCGTACCGCGATTTCCATACCTATGACCACCTCACCGGCCTCAAGCCCGCCCGGGTGACGGGCCGCAACGTGCCCTCGCAGGACAAGGCGCCCTACGACCCCGAGCGCGCCGACCACGCGGTCGACACGCACGTCGCCGACTTCGTCGAGGTGGTCCGCAACCGGTTGCTCTCCGAGTCCGAGCGCATCGGGCGACCCGCCCATGTGATCGCCGCCTTCGACACCGAGCTGTTCGGCCACTGGTGGTACGAGGGCCCGACCTGGCTGGAGCGGGTGCTGCGGGCCTTGCCCGAGGCGGGCGTTCGGGTGGGCACGCTGTCCGACGCCCTCGCCGACGGCTTCGTCGGAAACCCGGTCGCCCTGCCGCCCAGCTCG
Source organism: Mycobacterium sp. 1245852.3 (assembly GCF_001669335.1). Classification (NCBI taxonomy): domain Bacteria; kingdom Bacillati; phylum Actinomycetota; class Actinomycetes; order Mycobacteriales; family Mycobacteriaceae; genus Mycobacterium; species Mycobacterium sp. 1245852.3. The sequence goes on from NZ_LZLL01000053.1 coordinate 7,514, forward strand.
TGGGGATCGGGCAAGGACTGGCAGGTGTGGGCGGGCGAGCAGGTCGCCGATCTGGTGGCGCTCAACGGCGAAGTGGTCGACATGGCGCTGAGCACCGTCGACAAGGCGCTGTCCCAGACGGCGTCGCTGGACGGGCCGATCCCCCGTGACCACGTCGCCGATCAGATCCTGCGGGAAACGCTGCTCACCGTCTCCAGCGACTGGCCGTTCATGGTGAGCAAGGATTCGGCCGCCGACTACGCCCGCTACCGCGCCCATCTGCACGCGCACGCCACCCGCGAGATCGCCGACGCGCTGGCGTCCGGGCGGCGCGACACCGCGCAGCGGCTGGCGCAGGGATGGAACCGCGCCGACGGGCTGTTCGGCGCCCTCGACGCCCGCAGGCTGCCCCGATGAGGCGGGCGAGGTTGGTCTTGGCGTGAAGATCCTGATGGTGTCGTGGGAATACCCGCCGGTGGTGATCGGCGGGCTAGGCCGGCACGTGCATCACCTGTCGACCGCGCTGGCCGCCGCGGGTCACGACGTCGTCGTGCTGTCCCGGCGGCCCACCGGAACCGATCCCCGCAGCCATCCCTCGTCGGATCACATCAGCGAGGGCGTCCGGGTGATCGCGGCCGCCCAGGATCCGCACGAATTCAGCTTCGGCACCGACATGATGGCCTGGACACTGGCCATGGGCCACGCCATGATCCGCGCCGGGCTACCGCTGACCGCACCGGGCACCAACCGCGCCTGGCGGCCCGACGTCGTGCACGCCCACGACTGGCTGGTAGCCCACCCGGCGATCGCGCTCGCCCAATTCTACGATGCGCCAATGGTTTCCACGATTCACGCCACCGAAGCCGGCCGGCACTCCGGCTGGGTCAGCGGTGCGATCAGCCGTCAGGTGCACGCGGTCGAGTCGTGGCTGGTGCGCGAATCCGACTCGCTGATCACGTGTTCGGCGTCGATGGCCGACGAGATCACCGAACTCTTCGGCCCCGGTCTGGCCGAGATCACGGTGATCTGCAACGGCATCGAGACGGCGCGGTGGCCCTTCGCGGAACGCCGGCCACGCACCGGGCCGGCCGAACTGCTGTACCTGGGCCGGCTGGAATACGAGAAGGGTGTGCACGACGCCATCGCCGCGCTGCCGCGGATCAGGCGCAGCCACCCCGGCACCACCCTGACCATCGCCGGCGAGGGCACGCAGCAGGCCTGGCTCGTCGAGCAGGCCCGCAAACACCGGGTGCTCAAGGCAATCCGGTTCGTCGGGCACCTCGAACACGCCGAGCTGCTGGCCGTCCTGCATCGCGCCGATGTCGCGGTGCTGCCCAGTCACTACGAGCCGTTCGGGATCGTGGCCCTCGAGGCGGCCGCGGCCGGCACTCCCCTGGTGACCTCCGACATCGGCGGGCTGGGCGAGGCGGTGATCAACGGCCAGACCGGCGTCTCGTGCCCGCCGCGCGACGTGGCCCGGCTGGCCGCGGCGGTGCGCACCGTGCTCGACGACCCGCAGGCCGCGCAGCAGCGCGCCCGCGCCGCCCGCGAACGACTCACCTCCGATTTCGACTGGCGCACGGTGGCCGACAAGACGGCGCAGGTCTATCTGTCGGCCAAGCGGCGGGTGCGCCAGCCGCACGCGCGGCTGCCCATCGTCGAACACGCGTTGCCGAACCGCTGACGGCTACCGTCGAGGGATGGGGCTGGACTATTCGAGCGTCGTCGACGCTTCGATCACCGACGTATTCGACTGGCATTCCAGGCCGGGGGCGTTCGCCCGGCTCTCGCCGCCGTGGCAGCCGATGCGCCTGGACACCGAGGCGGCCTCGCTCGCGGACGGACGCGCCACCCTGGCGCTGCCCGGCGGCCTGCGCTGGGTCGCCGTGCATCAGCCGGACGGCTACGACCCGCCGCGACGATTCGTCGACACCGTCGGCGGCGACGGTCTGACAACCCTGCCGGCGCGAATCGCCATGCGCTGGCGTCACATTCATGAATTCGAAGACCTCGGCGGCAACCGCACCAGGGTGATCGACCGGGTCGAGACGCCGGTGCCGGGGTCGCTGCTGCGGCCCATGTTCGACTACCGGCACCGGCAGCTCGCCGACGACTTGGCCGCGCACCGGTTGGCCGCCGAGAACGGGTTGCGGCCGACGACGATCGCGATCACCGGATCGTCGGGTCTGGTCGGTTCGGCGTTGACCGCCTTCCTGCGCACCGGCGGGCATCGGGTGGTCCGGCTGGTCCGGCGTGCCGCCCGCGGCGACGACGAGCGGCAATGGAATCCCGACGATCCCGACCCGCGGCTGCTCGACGGTATCGACGTGGTGATCCATCTGGCGGGAGCCTCGATCGCCGGCCGGTTCACCGAGCAACATCGCAAAGCCATCCGGGACAGCAGGATTGAGCCGACCAGGCGGCTGGCCGAACTGCTGGGTCGCGGCGAGCCCCGGCCGGGCGCCCTGATCTCGGCGTCGGCGATCGGCTACTACGGGTACGACCGCGGCGAGGAAACCCTCACCGAGGACAGCGATCGCGGCGACGGGTTTCTGGCGGATGTGGTGTCCGACTGGGAGCAGGCGACCGCCCCCGCGCAACAGGCCGGGGTGCGGGTGGTGCAGGTGCGCACCGGCATCGTGCAATCGCCCGCCGGCGGCACGCTGAAGCTGATGCGCCCGCTGTTCGGAGCCGGGCTGGGTGGCCGGCTGGGCGACGGTCGCCAATGGCTGTCCTGGATCGGCATCGACGACCTGGTGGGCGTCTATCACCGCGCGCTCTGGGACGCCACGCTGTCGGGATCGGTGAATGCCGTTGCGCCACAACCGGTCCGCAACCGCGAGTACACCGCTACGCTGGCGTCGGTGTTGCACCGACCGGCGGTCTTGCCGGTGCCGTCGCTGGGCCCGCGGCTACTGCTGGGCGAGCAGGGCGCCCGGGAACTGGCGACCGCGAGCCAGCGGGTGGCGCCGGCCAAGCTCGCCGCCGCCGGGCATCGCTTCCGCGATCCCGACCTCGACGGGGCGCTGCGTCACCTGTTGGGCCGCACCGGTTGACGACGCTCGTCACGGCACCCGCCGGACGGTGAGCGGCCCGGCGGATACATCGCGGGTGACCGCCTGGACGAACGACCGCGGATTCAATACGGGGCTGCGCGTGCCCGATTCGTTGCGGAAGCCGTCGATGACGTCGGCCAGGAGTTCGGCCGATCCCCATCGGGGGGACCAATCCAGCACCGTGCGGGCCCGCCGGGTGTCGATGAGAGGCACGGAGAACATCATGTCCAGCCACCCGCGGTCGATGGGTTGCAACCTCGTTCGCCACGACACGTCAGCCAGTACGCCCAGCACCGGCGCGGGAACGTGAATGGGCCAGGCGCGCAACGCCCGTGCGAGGTCGTCGCGGCGCACCGGCGGTTCGGCGGCAAGGTTGAACGGGCCCAGCGCGCACCGCTGCACCGCCCGCACACACGCGTCCGCGACGTCGTCCGCATGCACCATCGGAATGGTCAGGTTGCGGTCGAGCGGCAGCACGCGTAGCCACCGCACCCACCGTGGATCGACGTAGGCCGGCAGAATGTAGCGCCGCAGTCCCATCGCGGCGTCGCGTTGGCCGATGAACCCGGGCCGCATCCGGGTGATGCCGACGCCGTCGGGATTGCGGCGCTCATAGTCGTCGAGCATGCGTTCCACCGCCGATTTCGCGCGGCTGTAGGCGGACGACCTGATGCCCGCGGTCGACCACGATTCGTCGACCTTTTCCCCGTACCGTCCCGGCGCGTAGGTGCCCACCGACGACATGTGCACCAACTGCGGCACTTTGGCGTCGTGGGCGGCGCTCAGCACGGCGGAGCTCCCGTTGATGGCGACCGCGTCCAGATAGCGCGTGTTGCGGGTGGGCTGAAAACCCCACGCCAGGTGGATCACGCACTGCGCGCCGCGAAAGACGTCGAGCAACTCAGATTGCACGCCGGGTTCGGCGAGGTCGAGCTCATGCCATTGGACGGATGCATACACCCCGTCGGGCGGCGGTCGTCGACGGGTGACGCCGACGATGTCATAGTCGGCGCCGTCTTCGGCGAGCCGGCGCAGCAAGGCGGTGCCGACGTTGCCACTGGCCCCGGTGATCACGATCCGCTCGGACACCGGCTACCTCCTTCCAACGGGCGGCTACCCTTCGGCGTCTCTGCCGTCACGGCTGTGCTGATAGGCGCGGGCGCGCAGGTCGGCCAGCCACCTGGGGTGCAGGCTCAGGCCGGGTGCGGTGTTGAGGACGGGGTCGAACGACACGTCGTGGTCGCGCTCGGGATCGATCGCGGTGGTCAGGGTCATCCGGGCCAAGGGGGTGAAATCGCCTCTGCCGCAGGCCTGGTCGAGCGCCACCTCGATGTTGCTGCGCTCGAGCTTGGCCCGGACGCTGTCCAGCGAGAGCCCGCCGCCGATCTCGCTCGAGGTCCTGGCCCGCAGCCACCAGTTGTTGTCCTGATAGTGCAGCGGCATCAGCGTGGTCAGCGTTTGACCGTTCCACGACGTGGCCGGGCGCAGCGCCACCGCGCGCGACAGTACGCCCGACCCCGAGGAGACCAGCAGGATGTCCCACGGCTTGTCCGACGGCTGCGCCGCGGGCACCCGGAAGGCCAGCCCGATGAAGTCGGGCAGCGCCCCTGGCGTACCGGTCGCCTTCGACACGCGCGCAACGATCTCCGACGACGCGATCGGCAGGCCCTGGCCCGCCGGGGCGACGCGCTCGATGAAGCCCTGCGCCAGCACGCCGATCGGGTGGAAGAAGCGCTTACCCCGGATCGCGGAGCCCCACTGGAACGGCAACGCCGCGAGTTCGAAAACGTTCACCGGCGGCGGATTCCCATTCTGCGGCCGGGGAAACACCGGCGGTCAGGTGGAGCTCAGCGCGGCCCCGTCCCGGTGGGCGGCGCCGGGCTGGCCTATCGGCGGTACCCGGGTGGCCCGCACGTAGACGGTGTCGCCCTCGCGCAGGGCCAGCGCCTCGGCGTCGCCGCGGGTGATCTGCGCGGTGAACGGATCTCCGGTGACCGCGCTGGTCAACTCCACGCGAACCTCGAAGCCCAGCGCGACCACCCGGTCGACGGTGGCGGCCACCACCCCGAGGGACTCGGCCGTGCCGTCACCGCCGGCGACCGCCAATTCGGGGTTGCGGCCCACCCGGATATCGTGTGGGCGGACCAGGGCGCCGTTGAGGTCCGACACCGCGCCGAGGAACGACATCACGAAGGGATTCTCCGGCGAGTCGTACACCTCGGTCGGCGAGCCCACCTGTTCGATGCGCCCCTGGTTGAGGACGGCGATGCGGTCGGCGACGTCGAGCGCCTCGGTCTGGTCGTGGGTGACCAGCACCGTGGTCACGTGCACCTCGTCGTGCAGGCGCCGCAACCACGCCCGCAGATCCTCACGCACCTTGGCGTCCAGCGCGCCGAACGGCTCGTCGAGCAGCAGCACCTGCGGGTCGACCGCCAACGCCCGCGCCAGCGCCATGCGCTGGCGCTGACCGCCCGACAGCTGGTTGGGATAGCGGGCCTGAAAGCCGCTGAGCCCCACCACTTCCAGTAGATGATCGACCTTTTCGGTGATCTCGGCCTTGGGTCGCTTGCGGATCTTGAGCCCGTAGGCCACATTGTCGCGCACGGTCAGGTGCTTGAACGCCGCGTAGTGCTGAAACACGAACCCGATGCCGCGGCGCTGCGGCGGCACCCGGGTCACGTCGCGGCCGTCGATCGTGACGGTCCCGGCGTCCGGCTGGTCGAGCCCGGCGATGGTGCGCAGCAGGGTCGACTTGCCCGAGCCGCTCGGTCCGAGCAACGCGGTCAGCGACCCGGTCGGCACCACGAAGTTGACGTGGTCCAGCGCGACGAAGTCGCCGTAGCGCTTGTAGGCGTCGCGCACCGTGATCGCATACGCGCTCGGGTCGAGGGAGTTCTCGGACATGTCGGGTCCTTTCGGTCTCAGGCCAGGGCCTTGGCGCGTGCCCGGCGCACGAGCAGGATTGTCTTGGCGATCAGGAACGCAACGGCAACGCCCATCAGCAAGGTGGACAACGCGTAGGCGCCGTATTCCGCCCCGCGGTTGTAGCGATCGTTGACCAGCAAGGTGAGCGTTTGTGATTCACCGGCCAGGTTGGAGGACACCATGATGACCGCACCGAATTCGCCCAGGGTGCGGGCGGTGGTCAACACGATGCCGTAGGTCAGACCCCACCGGATCGACGGCAGCGTGATCCGCCAAAAGGTCTGCCACGCCGTCGAACCCAGCGTGGCCGCCGCCTGCTCCTGTTCGGTGCCCAGCTCGACCAGTACGGGTTGGACCTCGCGCACCACGAACGGCAGGGTGACGAAGATGCTCGCCAGCACGATGCCGGGGATGCCGAAGATGATCCTTAACCCGAGGTTGTTCTCGACGAAGCCCAGCGCGCCCGCCGATCCCCACAGCACGATCAGCGCGACGCCCACGATGATGGGCGAGACCGCGAATGGCAGGTCCACGATCGCCTGCAGGACACCCTTACCGCGAAATCGGTTGCGCGCCAGAAGCAATGACGTGAAAATGCCGAATATCACGTTGAGCGGCAATACGATGGCCACCACCAGCAGCGACAGATCCAGCGCCGATATCGCCGCCGGAGTGGTGATCCAATCGAAGAACTGACCCACGCCGGGCCGGAAAGTCCGCCACAGGATCACCGACACCGGCGCGATCAGCATCACCGTGATGTAGGCGGCCACCGCGTAGCGGATGAGGTAGCGCACCCAGGGCGACGACGTCATGCGGCCTTCTCCTCACGTTTGGCCGCGCGCCCCCCGACGATCCGCAAGAGGACCAGCACGCTGAATGAAATAATCAGCAGCACAATGGAAATCGCCGCCGCGCCGGTGCGGTCATCGTTTTCGATCAGGGCGCGAATCCACTGTGACGACACCTCGGTGCTGCCCGGAACCGCGCCACCGATCGTCACCACCGAGCCGAATTCACCGATGCACCGCGAGAATGCCAGGCCCGCGCCGGTCAGCAGCGCCGGGGTCAGCGACGGCAGCACGATGGAGGTGAAAACCTTCACCCCGCCGGCGCCCAGCGATGCCGCCGCCTCCTCGACGTCCCGGTCGATTTCGAGCAGCACCGGCTGCACCGCACGCACCACCAGCGGCAGGGTGACGAACGCCAGGGCCATCGCCACCCCAGGCGGCGTGTGCTGCAGGTGAATGCCGACCGGGCTGTTCTTGCCGTACAGGGCCAGCATCACCAGGCTGGTCACGATGGTCGGCAACGCAAACGGCAGGTCGATCACCGCGTCGATCAGCCCCTTGCCGACGAAGTCGTCGCGTACCAGCACCCATGCGGTCAGCAGGCCGAAGACGACGTTGAACACCGTCACCGCAACGGAAATGGTGAGCGTCACCCGGAACGACTCCACCGCGGCGTGGGAGGTGACCGCCAGCCAGAAGGCCTGCCACCCGCCCCCACCCGCCTGCCAGGCAATGGCGGCCAGCGGCAGCAACACGATCACCGAAAGCCACAGCATCGTCACGCCGACCCGCAGCGGCGTGCCGCCGGCCCGGCCGGTCACGGGTATCGGCGGCGGAGCCTGCCCCAGCGCGCTGCCCGGCTGGGCGAATTCGGGCCGGATCGCCTCCGGATAGGCGGTTTCGGCGGAAAACGATCGAGTCATCCGGTGGCCTGCTTGTAGATCGTGGTGATGCTGCCGGTGTTCTTGTCGAACAGCTGCGAGTCGGCCGCGGTCCAGCCACCGAGGTCATCGATCGTCCACAGCTTCACCGGGACGGGATAGTCGTTGCGAAACCTTGCCGCCACGGCCGGATCGACCGGCCGGAAACCGGCCTGCGCCCAGAGCTTCTGCGCCGCGGCGGTGTATTGAAAGTTCTTGAACGCCGTGGCCGCGTCCAGATGCGGGCTGGTGCTCACCACCGCGAGGGGGTTCTCGATCTTGAAAGTCTGTGCGGGAATGACGTGTTCGACGGACTTGCCTTGCCGCTCGGCCGCGATGGCCTCGTTCTCGTAGCTGATCAGCACGTCACCGCTGCCCTCGATGAAGACGTCGGTGGCTATCCGTCCCGAGCCGGGCCGCAGTTTCACGTGCTCGTGTACCAGCCTGTCGATGAACTCCGTACCCGCCCGGCTGTCGGCACCGCCGCCGCTCTTCGCCGCGTACGGGGCGAGCAGATTCCATTTGGCCGAGCCCGAACTGAGCGGGTTGGGCGTGACGACCTCGACGCCCGGGCGCAGTAGGTCGTCCCAGTCCTTGATGTTCTTGGGATTGCCCTTGCGCACCACCAGGGTGACCAGCGACCCGAACGGAATCCCCTTGGTCGCGTCCTTGTCCCAGTCGGCAGAAACCTTGCCCGCGTTGACCAATCGGGTGATGTCCGGTTCGACGGAGAAGTTCACGATGTCGGCGGGCTTGCCCTCGACGACGCCGCGCGACTGGTCGGCCGAGGCGGCATAGGAGGTGATCACCTGGACACCCTTGCCCTCCGCCGAGGCGTTGAACGCCGGAATCACCTTGCTCCATCCCGGCTCCGGGACCGAATAGGCGACCAGGGTGATCTTGGTATTGGCTTTCGTCAGTCCGCCGCCCCCGACGGCGTCGCTGGCCCCACCGCCACACGCGGCGACCACCCCGGCCACCAGGGCCAACGCGGCGCCCTGACGCCAGCCGGGTGAGCCGGCGGGGAGATCGAACATGGGTGGCCTTCCGGTGCGGGACTTCGCTTCGTCGGATCCCGTTGCTGCGGAGCGGCGCTAGGGCATCGAAAGGATGCACCACCCCCGTAGCAGCTACACGGGCTCAAGGGTCAGGGGCGACAACAGTGCACGGCCCGGGAGCAAACACCTGATGTCACGTGCATGGCGCGAAGCGTAACAGCGCGGGGGCGCCGCCGCGCGGCGGCCGCGCAAGGCGCCAGGGACGCCACCAGCGCTATGCGAGGGGCGGTTTCGGGCGGGCGAGGACCGCGGTAGCAGCGCGCGATCCCGGTGCCGGTCAGGTGCGCAGGCCCGCTGAGCCGTCCGGGGGCCGCACCACTAGCAACGTAGCGCAGGCACCCGGGCGGATGGGGCGTGCTCGCGGGCGATTGCCAGGCGGCGGGCGTCCGGCCGTGCGGGCGCGACGGCGCTCAAGCCGGACAGCAGGCGGCAGGCATGCGCGTGGCCGCCGGCGTAAAAGTCATGGTGAGGCAAACCGCGTCGCGGCGCGGCTAGATCATTCGTAGAACGGGCAGTTGTTGCTGTTGTTGTTGCGGACTGTAGGTGTGGCTGTCGATGTAGACCTGCGCCATGACCGCCTGCCACGACTCGATCTGGGGCGAGGACTTCCAGGTGCCCTCGACCAGTCCGACGATCACGGCGTTGTTGTCGTTGGTCAGCGTGTAGACCGGACCGCCGAAGTCCCGGCTGTCGAATCCCATGTCGGTGACGGCGAAACGGCCATTGCTCACCGAGCTGACCGAGCCGCATCGCTGGCCGGTCGCGCTGCGCAGCTGACACACGGGCATGCCCGGTTGCGCGCGCAGGCCAGGCGCGGACGCGAGGTGGCGCCCCGTCGGCAGCACATCGCTGGCCGTCACATTTGGGGCGATCGCGATGACTTCGTATTCCACGGGCAGCATCGAGGTGTCCGCGCCTGCGTCGGCCTCGATCTGGCGACGTCCGAGTATCACCGAACCGATCGGCTTGCGGTCACGGTCGGTCACCATCGACTTCCCGCCGTCGCACTGGCCACTGGTCACGGCGACCCGCAGCCGCGGCTCGACCAGACCCACCATGCAGACCGTGTCGCCCTGGCGGATCGCCATACCGGGGAACACCGTGGCGCCCGGGTCGGCGGCCACCTGACCCGGCGCGGCGCAGAGCATCGTCGTGAACGCGGAGGTGATCACTAGCCGGTACCACCGGCGGCCAAGCTTTTCCATTGGGGCGCATCACCCCTCACGTCCATCGGGGGGACTGTCGCATTAGCTACTTGACGCGCGTATACCCGCCGCCCATGCGGTCAAACCACCCGCGGAACCGGCCGGGAAGCGAACGGCTGCCGGCGCCGAAAAGGCCACGAAACGAATGCTTCACCTGGGCCTTTCGCGACATCGACCTCCGGGCGCTCGCCGCGGCGGTAGGCTGCCGAACAGGTTGAGTTCACAGCTGCGTCTCTAGCGGGAGCGCTGCGGCAAACGCTGTCACTCCCTTCTCACCACTCCGATAGGCGCTTTCATGGCTGCTATTCGCGCCGCAAATTCGGCGGACCCACATGACCCCGCACAGTGCCGGTACACGGCTCACTTCGACAGGGCACACCTGTTCGTCTACGCACGCAGCCTCGGCACGGTCGCTGCTGTTCCTCAACGACGAGCTCCGCAAGGCGCGCGTCTACTGCAGCGTGGTCGACGGGGCAGCGGTCCGGCCCCCGACCACACACAGCGCCGCGTCATAACGCCGACCTAACCCGTTGCACTGGTCAGGGTTTCGGTCCGTCGCCCAGCTCGTCTGCGAAGCGCCGCAATGCGTCGATGAGCGCGCGAAGCACTCGGTGCGCGGCGCTCAGGTCCGCATCGGATAGCCCGCCGAGGGCGATCCGGGTATGGCCGCTCAGCGGGCTGAAAAACGACCGCGCGGTGGCCAGACCGTATTCGTCGTTGCGCAACAACACCTTTCGGCGATCCGCCGGATGGTTGTCACGACGGATGTGACCCCCGTCGATCAGCCGGTCCACCAGGTAGGTGATCGCCGATCCCGACAACCCCATCCGGTGACTGAGGTCGCCGGAGGTCATCGGTCGCCCGCCGGTTTCCGCCGCCATGATGTGGAGCAGGGCGCGAAAGTCATTGGGCCGCATGCTATGTATCGGCGCGAACAGCCGGCCGATCTGATCGGACTCGGTTGACAGCTCCCGCAGATCGGCCGAGATCAGCGACTCCAGCTCATCGCGGCCGCAGCGCTGGGCATCAGCGTCCATAACTGTGTGCAGCATATCGCCGATCGGCCGTTATTTCAGTTCCTTAACGGTTAAGCGAGGATGCGTCGACGGGCCCGCCGCCGGCCGCCGCCCGCCCGCTCGGCTGGCGCAACCGGCTGAAGTTCATTAAATTAATGTTTAAGTTATTGAACAAGGTGGTATGTCGGTAGCGGGCGACGCGGGGCGCGTCTGGCGGTCAGCGCTGTGGTTTTGCCCGCCTCATCGGCGGGTATGACGCGTGTGTTTGGACCGCGCAGGCCTGGGCATGCCAAGCCGTCCGGGAGGGAGCGCTTGCGCACATGAGGGCTTTGTCGTTTTCGCCGGCCACGGCCTCGCCGCCGGTGGCCATCGGTTGGTGCACCGCTGACGACTTCGAAGCGTGGCGATCGAACGTGCGCCGGATGGTGCTTGGCGACGTCGCGGACTTCGTCGCCGCGCGGCGCGTCGGCGAGCTCGACGATGCGCGCATCGACGCCGCCGGCGACATCCTGGTGCAGTTCGTCTCCGGCGGTAAATGCCTGCGTTCCACCTTTGTGTACCTCGGTTGGCTATGCGGCGCGCCGCCCGACGATTCAGCGCTGCGGGCCGCGGCCAGTTTCGAATTGCTGCACGCCTTTGCACTGCTGCAAGACGACGTCATGGACGGTTCCGCGCAACGGCGCGGACGCCCCTCGGCGCACCGCCAATTCGGCCAGTGGCACCGCGAGCGCGGCCTGTCCGGCTCGTCGCGGCGATTCGGCGAATCGGCCGCCATTCTGCTCGGCGACCTGTGCCTCATCTGGGCCGAACAGATGCTGCGCGACAGCGGCGTCGAGCCGCTGCGCCTGCAGCGCGTGTGGCCCCGCTATGACGCCATGCGCACCGAGCTCGCCGTCGGGCAGTTCGCCGACCTGATCAACGACGCGCGGCAGATGCCCGGGCTGGAAGTCGTGCTCGACGTGGCACGGCGCAAGTCGGGGAACTACACCGTGCGCCGGCCGCTGGAAATCGGCGCGGCCATGGCCGGGTGCGACGATCGAACGCTGTCCCAACTGGGCCGCTACGGTGCCGCCGTCGGGGAGGCGTTCCAGCTCCGTGACGACGTGCTCGGCGTTTTCGGTTCGCCGGCCAGCACGGGCAAGCCCTGTGCGGGCGACCTGCTCGAGCGCAAGGCGACCAGCGTCGTGGTGGCCGCCCACCAGTTGGCCGATGCGCCGGTGCGGCGTGAACTTCACGAACTTGCGAATCGTGAAACCCTCGACGACACCGCGATCGACAGGTGGAAAGCGCTCATCGTCGAGACGGGGGCGGTGCGGCTGATCGAGGAGATGATCGGCGACCGCATCGCTTCCGCGTGCGAGCACCTCGGCGACCTGCCGATCGATGGGCCGGTTCGCACCGCGCTGGCCGAAATGGCAGCCGTCTGCACGGATCGCGCCGAATGACGAGCACCGACCGGGGAGCCTGTTGATCATGCGGACCATCGAAGGGCGCGGAGATCACGTGGTGGTGGTCGGCGCCGGACTGGCCGGCCTTGCCGCGGCGTTGCACCTGGCCGGCCGGGGCCGTGCGGTCACGGTGGTCGAGCGCGAGCCGTGGCCCGGCGGGCGGGCCGGTCGCCTCGACATCGACGGCTACCGCATCGACACCGGGCCGACGGTGCTCACCATGCCGGACATCATCGACGAGACGTTCGCGGCGGTCGGCGAACAACTGCGCGACCGCATCCAGCTGCTGACGGTGGACCCGGCCTATCGCGCCGTGTTCGCCGACGGCAGCGCGCTGGACGTGCACAGCGACGCGGATCGGATGGCCGACGCCGTCGCAGAGTTCGCCGGCTTCGCGCAGGCGGCGGGCTATCGGCGGCTTCGGGAGTGGCTGACACGGTTGTACCGCACCGAATTCGACGGGTTCATCGCCGCGAACTTCGACTCACCACTGTCGCTGCTCACCCCGCAGTTGGCGCGGCTGACCGCGATCGGCGGCTTCCGCAAATGGGACCGGATGGTCAAGCGGCACATCAGCGACCCGCGGCTGCAGCGGATCTTCACCTTCCAGTCGCTGTACGCCGGCGTGGCGCCGCGCGACGCCCTGGCGGTCTACGCGGTGATCGCCTACATGGACACCATCTCGGGCGTGGTGTTTCCGCGCGGCGGGGTGCGGGCGCTGCCCGACGCGCTGGCCGGGGCCGCCGCGGACGCCGGCGTCGAATTTCGTTACGGCGCAACCGTTACCGCGCTCGAGCGGGCGGGCGGTCGGGTGACCGCCGTGGTGACCGAGCAGTCCGGACGCATCGCCTGCGATGCGGTGGTGTTGACCACCGAACTGCCGCAGACCTACGCGCTGCTGGGCCGCACACCGCGTCGCGCCGTGCGGCTGCGCGCCTCACCCTCGGCCGTTGTGGCGCATCTGGGTTGCCCCGCCGTCGCATCCACGACCGCCCACCACACCATCCTGTTCGGCGAGGCGTGGGATCAGACCTTCACCGACATCGTCCGCGACGGCCGGCTCATGCGGGACCCGTCGCTTCTGGTCACCCGGCCGACGGCCGGCGACCCCACCCTGGCGCCCGAGGGGCGTGATCTGCTCTACGTGCTCGCCCCCGCCCCGAACCTGGATCGCGGGACCATCGATTGGGCAACTGCCGGCGACCGCTACGTCGAGGACATGATCGCGCGCGTCGGCGACCGGCTGCTGCCCGGGTTACCGTGCGACGCAACAGTTTTGGGCGTCGTCACGCCCGCCGACTGGGCCCGCCAGGGCATGGCGGCCGGCAGTCCGTTCGCGCTGGCCCACACGTTCGGCCAGACCGGACCGTTTCGCCCGGGCAACCTGGTGCGCGGCATCGACAACGCGGTGCTCGCCGGGTCCTCCACGGTGCCCGGCGTCGGCGTTCCGACCACGCTGATTTCCGGGCGGCTCGCCGCCGACCGCATCACCGGGGTCGCCGCGCGGTCGGCCGCGCACGTCGACATGAAAGCCGGTTCGGCATGATGCGCGGCGAGCTGACGGCGGCCGGGATCGACGACCCGTGGTTGCGCGACGGGTATCGCCGGTGCCGGGAACTCAACGCCGCGCATGGCCGCACCTTCTTTCTCGCGACCCGGTTGCTCGCGCCCGACCAGCGGCCACCCGTTCATGCGCTGT
>NZ_LZLL01000054.1:0-5061 GCF_001669335.1 Mycobacterium sp. 1245852.3
GGACTGGTGCTGGTGATCGACGGCCAGCTGTGGCAGATCGTCGAGTTCCAGCACGTCAAACCCGGCAAGGGCCCGGCGTTCGTGCGGACCAAGCTGAAGAACGTGCTCTCCGGCAAGGTCGTCGACAAGACGTACAACGCCGGGGTCAAGGTGGAGACCGCCACCGTCGACCGGCGCGACGCCACCTATCTGTACCGCGACGGCAGCGACTTCGTGTTCATGGACAGCCAGGACTACGAGCAGCACCCGCTGCCCGAGTCGCTGGTCGGGGACGCCGCCCGGTTCCTGCTGGAGGGCCTGCCGGTGCAGGTGGCGTTCCACAACGGGTCACCGCTGTACCTCGAGCTGCCGGTGTCGGTCGAGATGGAGGTCACCCACACCGAGCCCGGCCTGCAGGGTGACCGGTCCAGCGCCGGCACCAAGCCGGCCACCGTGGAGACCGGCGCCGAGATCCAGGTGCCGCTGTTCATCAACACCGGCGACAAGCTGAAGGTGGACACCCGCGACGGCAGCTACTTGGGGCGCATCAACGCGTGAGTAGACCCGTGAGGGGACGCCACCAGGCCCGCAAACGCGCCGTCGACCTGTTGTTCGAAGCCGAGGCCCGCGGACTGAGCCCGGCGGAGGTCGTCGACGTCCGCACCGGGCTCGCCGAAACGAACCCCGAAGTCGCGCCCCTGCAGCCGTATACGGCCGCGGCGGCCCGGGGCGTCGGTGAGCACGCCGCGCACATCGACGACCTGATCAGCTCGCACCTGCAGGGCTGGACGCTGGACCGGCTGCCGGCCGTGGACCGCGCGATCCTGCGGGTCGCGGTGTGGGAGCTGCTGTACGCCGACGACGTGCCCGAGCCGGTCGCGGTCGACGAGGCCGTCCAGCTGGCCAAGGAGTTGTCCACCGACGACTCGCCGGGCTTCGTCAACGGGGTGCTGGGCCACGTCATGCTGGTGACGCCGCAGATCCGGGCCGCCGCCGAGGCGGTCCGAGGCTCACTGGGTCCCGACCTAACCCCGGAGGACCCCGGACCGCAGCCATGACCCGGTTGGAGCTGCGCCTGCTCGTGGCGGCCGTGCTGGCCGCGACGGTGGTGCTGGGCGCGGTGATCTGCGCCGCCTATCGCCTGACCATCGTCGCCTCGGTGCTCTCCATCTACGCGCTGGGGGTGGGCGCCTGGCTGTATCACTGCGTCGAACGGGTGGTCGTGGCCCGGCGCATCAGCACGGTGCGCTCGGCGGCCAAGCCGCTGCAGCCGCTGCTGCCGGTGATGGCCGCGATCATGGGGCTGACGCAGGGCGTGGTGCGCTCGCTGTCCGACGTCACCGAATTGCCCGCCCGCCGCTGGGAGTTGCCGGTGTTGCGTTGGGTGGACAGCACGCGGGGTAATCGCCGTGTGGTGGAAAGTGACGACGAGGCGGATCACTGATCAAGCTGAGGTGAAATGACCACGGGCATGTCGCGGCGGGTTGACAATACGAGCGGCACGTCAGCGGCGGCGAACGAAGAACAGGTGAGGTCATGATTCGATACAGCACCCAGCCGCGACGACTCCGGGTGTCGGCACTGGCGGCCGTGGCCAACCCGTCCTACGCGCGGGTCGACACCTGGAACCTGCTCGACGACGCCTGCCGTCACCTGGCCGAGGTGGACCTCGCCGGGCTGGACAAGACCCACGACGTGGCCCGGGTCAAACGGCTGATGGACCGCATCGCCGCCTACGAGCGGTACTGGCTGTACCCCGGGGCGGCGAACCTGGCGATCTTCCGCGCCCATCTGGAAAGCCTGTCCACGGTGCGGCTCACCGAAGAGGTGTCGCTGGCCGTGCGGTTGCTCAGTGAATATGGCGACCGCGCAGGGCTTTTCGATACGTCCGCGCCGCTGGATGACCAGGAACTGGTGGCCCAGGCCAAACAGCAGCACTTCTACACCGTGCTGCTCGCCGACGACGCCCCGAGCACCGCCCCGGACAGCCTGGCCGAGTGCCTGCGCGCGCTGCGCACGCCGTCCGACGATGTGCAGTTCGAGATCCTGGTGGTGCCCAGCGTGGAGGACGCCATCACCGCGGTCGCGCTGAACGGGGAGATCCAGGCCGCGATCATCCGCGACGACCTGCCGCTGCGGTCCCGTGACCGGCTGCCGCTGATGAACACGCTGCTCGGCCCGAACGAGGACGCCGGAGACGGTATCCCGGACCGCGCCAACTACTGGGTGGAGTGCGGCGAGTGGATCCGGGAGCTGCGGCCCCACATCGACCTGTATCTGCTCACCGACGAGTCGATCGCGGCCGGCGACGGGACCGAGCCCGACGTCTACGACCGCACGTTCTACCGGCTCAACGACGTCACCGACCTGCACAGCACGGTGCTCGCCGGGCTGCGGAACCGTTACGCCACACCGTTTTTCGACGCGTTACGGGCGTATGCCGCCGCCCCGGTCGGCCAATTCCACGCGCTGCCCGTCGCGCGCGGCGCCAGCATCTTCAACTCCAGGTCGCTGCAGGACATGGGGGAGTTCTACGGCCGCAACATCTTCATGGCCGAAACCTCCACCACCTCCGGCGGGCTGGACTCGCTGCTGGATCCGCACGGCAACATCAAAAAGGCGATGGACAAGGCCGCCAAGACGTGGAACGCCGACCACACCTACTTCGTCACCAACGGCACGTCGACGGCCAACAAGATCGTCGTGCAGTCGCTGACCCGGCCCGGCGACATCGTGCTCATCGACCGCAACTGCCACAAGTCGCATCACTACGGGCTGGTGCTGGCCGGCGCCTACCCGCTGTATCTGGACGCCTATCCGCTGCCGCAGTTCGCGATCTACGGCGCGGTGTCGCTGCACACCATCAAGCAGACGCTGCTGGACCTGGAAGCCGCCGGGCAGCTGCACCGGGTGCGCATGCTGCTGCTGACCAACTGCACCTTCGACGGCGTCGTCTACAACCCGCTGCAGGTCATGCAGGAGGTGCTGGCGATCAAGCCGGACATCTGCTTTTTGTGGGACGAGGCGTGGTACGCGTTCGCCACGGCGGTGCCCTGGGCCCGGCAGCGGACCGCGATGGTGTCCGCCGAGCGCCTCGAACAGATGCTGGCCTCGCCGGAATACCTTGAGGAATACCGGAAATGGGCCGCGACCATGGACGGCGTCGACCGGTCGGAATGGATCGAGCGGGAGCTGATGCCCGACCCGGAAACCGCGCGGGTCCGCGTCTACGCCACGCACTCCACGCACAAATCGCTGTCGGCGCTTCGGCAGGCGTCGATGATCCACGTGCGCGACCAGGATTTCAACGCGCTCACCCGCGATTCGTTCGGTGAGGCATTTTTGACCCACACCTCGACGTCACCCAACCAGCAACTGCTGGCGTCGCTGGATCTGGCACGCCGACAGGTCGACATCGAGGGCTTCCAACTGGTCCGGCAGGTCTACGACATGGCGCTGGTCTTCCGGCATCGGGTGCGCAAGGACCGGTTGATCAGCAAGTGGTTCCGCATTCTCGACGAATCCGATTTGGTACCAGAGGAATTCCGAAAGTCCTCGGTGAGCTCCTACCGCGAGGTCAGGCAGGGGGCGCTGGCCGAGTGGAACGAGGCGTGGCGCTCGGACCAGTTCGTGCTCGACGCCACCCGGGTGACCCTGTTCGTCGGCGCGACCGGGATGAACGGTTACGACTTCCGCGAGAAGATCCTGATGGAGCGATTCGGCATCCAGATCAACAAGACGTCGATCAACAGCGTGCTGTTGATCTTCACGATCGGCGTCACCTGGTCGAGCGTGCACTACCTGCTCGACGTGTTGCGAAGGGTGGCAATCGATTTCGACCGCATCCAGAAGGCGGCCAGCGTTGCCGACCGGGCGCTGCAAGAGCGTCACGTCGAGGAGATCACCGAAGACCTGCCGCATCTGCCCGACTTCAGCGAATTCGACATGGCGTTCAAGCCCGTCGACGAGTGCAAATTCGGCGACATGCGTTCGGCGTTCTACGCCGGATACGAGGAGTCCGACCGCGAACACGTGCTGATCGGCATGGCCGGGCGACGGCTGGCCGAGGGCAAGACCCTGGTGTCGACCACGTTCGTGGTGCCCTACCCGCCGGGCTTCCCGGTGCTGGTCCCCGGTCAGGTGGTGTCCAAGGAGATCGTGTACTTCCTGGCCCAGCTCGACGTCAAGGAAATCCACGGCTACAACCCGGATCTGGGGTTGTCGGTGTTCACCGAGACGGCGCTGGCGCGCATGGAGGCGCAACGCAGCGCCGCGATGGCGGCGGTGGGCTCGGTGACCGCGGCCTTCGAACTGCCCTCGGACGCGTCCGCGACCAACGGGGCACGCACCAACGGGGCCAGCGACGCCCCGGCCGTGCCGTCGGGCGCCGACAGCGGCTGAGCGATCAGCGGGGTGTCGGAGTCGGCCGGGCGGCGCACGTGGTGCGCGCCGAGGTGTGCGGTGCGCCGGTCGACCAGTCGGCGATGCCGCGCCGGATTCCCTGCAGCAGCGCGTCCCTTCCACCCGGGGCCGTGTCGTTGCAGCTCGAGTGCAGGGTGCTGAATGGGCTGGGGTCGGCGCCGGCCGGCGCCGCCACCAGCACGGCCGGGCCCACCAGCACCGCCGCGCTGACCAGCACTCGGGTGATCACCCGGTCGGGACGACGCGAAGAGCGGGCGGTACCAAGCATGACGGTGTCAGCCTAGGACGGCGGCGCTGAGAGGGCGCTGAGAGCGCGCTGAGCTTGGTGTTCTCTGCGAGCACGCGGCCCTGCAGAATCAAGGGCGTGCGCATATTGGGTGGCCGGTCGGCCCGGGGCCGCGGGCGGCTGCGTCCGCGGCACCTGCCGCACCTGGGCATCTCGGCCCGCTCGGCCGCGGTGTCGGCGATTGTTGTGCTGTGTGCGCTGGCCATCGCCGGCGCGGGACTGGACGCGATCCTGTACCGGTCGCTGCTGGCGGGCGTCGATTACGCCACCGCCGAACGGGTCCGCGATATCACCAAGGCGCTGCAGGCCAACAGGATCGCCAGGGCCCGCGCGGTCCCCTCGACCGCCTCGCTGCCCCCGCCCACCAGCACCGT